>JBBSHK010000272.1:0-5004 GCA_038253185.1 Anaerolineae bacterium
ATGTCGTCTGTAATTTTTCGAGCGACACCAGACAGTTCCTGAGCAGCTCCGCAACTTGAAAGCTAACGATGACGATTGATAAATCAGGTCTGGACTCCATTATCGGTTGTTACTCGAATTGAAAAGATTCTGCGAGGCGACTTTTTTTCGCGCGCCACGCTCTGCGAATTCCCTTTCGAATTACTTTGCTCACCTTAAGCAGAGCATTCTGAGCGGAGTCCCTCGACGCCCGAACGTGATTCGCGAACGCTCAGGATTGAAACTCAAGTTGCGAACGTGAGTTTTCACGGGAAGTCGGTTCGGCAGAAATTAATTGAATTCGGTAATGAGCAGCGATGATTACAATCCGATTACATTTTGCAAAATTCAGACTGAACTAAGTTAGATTGCAAAGAGAACGCCTGTTCGACCAATCCGCGGCAACCTTAAAAATTGCGCGCGCAAGGCGCTGACGGGCACAAAGCAACCGACCGAAGTGTTGGACTGGGCTGACTCTGGTTCCAAGCCATTCACTGCACCACAAGCTGTAGACAAGAGTTCACCTGCAGGCACAATATCTAGTGGACAGAGCGCGGCGGCAGATGTCATGCGGAAGGCTCTTGCGGATAGTAACAAAAGTACTCTGGTACTATTCTTACTTATCGAACCCGCAACCTATACTGGAATAGCTCCAAAAAGCTCGGAAAAGTAACTATATTTTGTGTCCTGGGAGCAGCCGCAAAAAGCTGGGGGGAAATTAATGATTCGAATCGCTGTGTATCATTGGCTGCCGATTGCAGACAATATGCTGCCTGAAATTGAGCGTGAACTGAGAAAAGACCATAGTGGTCGCATCAAAGATGTCACGGTCGATCAAGATTCCGTCTCTTATATGTTAACCTTCAATTTTACTCGTGACGGTCGCCCCAGCGGTTGCTTTCCGATGCGAGGCAAGATCAATCAACGCGGCTTTGCCCAACATATTCTGAACGTCGCGCCCATCCCCGGTATCTCGCTGAGCGCAATGCTGAATGAAATGGTGCCGGCCGCGCGCGACTTTCTCGCCGATCTGCTTTTCGAGATCGCGCCGCTTGCAGTAAGAAACAAACTCGCCGTGTTGCACGAAGGCATCGTCTCATTTCAACAATTTCACGCAAGCGTTTTTGAACCGCGCATTGACTCTTCGGCAAAATCCTTCTTGCTTAATTATAACCTAGTTGCCGTAATGTTGGACAACCAGCAGACTGAAGCCATGCAAGCAGGATTCGAGATCAGCGACTTGAAGATCATCGTCCCCGCTTCAAATGCGCCCACACGCGCCATCGCAAATCCCGAAGGCACCTGCGTCCTGTTCTACTCGACCGAATATCATCCGGATGAGCTCTCGATTCTGGACAGTGTAATTTATAAATTTGGCGCACTCGCCACCTACGTGCGCTTCGTCGCGCGCGTGATTGTGATTCTCAAAGAAACCCGCGACCATGTGATCCCTCTCAGACGGCAGCTCGCGATCGCGCTCCAGCGCAACACGGAAGAACATTTCCTCTCGCTGACGCAGATGAAAAAATATCTGACCTACGTCAACATCAAGTTGCCCGTAGTACAGAAAGTTTTGAATCATCTCAATGCCGCCAGATTTTCCGACCAGTTCGCCGCCAAGGTAGCCACCTTTGACGAACCCTCCAAGATTTATGCTTACCCGGCAATCCGAGCTGTAGAGACCTCCCGGCTTCAGCCGCATCATATGATCTTGAAGATTGAGGAGGACTCGAAGCGATTGCAGGCGCTCTATGACGAAGACCTCAAAGAGATCAACGTCTTGTCGAATGAGCTTTCTCAAGTATTGGAGGGCAGTCTGCTCTCCGAGAGTGTCCAAATTTGGAATCGCGGACTGGACACGGCACAGGCTTCACTCGAACTGGATCGCGGCGGTAAGAATCGTGCGAATGCCCTCAAGGTCCTCAGCATCGTTCTGTCCGCGAATTTGGGCGCGCTGATTGCCGACGCGTTCGGATTGCCGGCGGCGATCAAATTGTTGATCGGACTGGGAGTCGCAGGCATTGCCTGGTTCTTTACCGAGTTCGTTATTCAGCGCCGCGCCTCGTACTTTCGTCTGGTCATCCCGATCAACGCGACCGTGCCTCGCAGTTCGCTGGATAGTCTCACGGACCACCAGAAGCTCAAGCGAACAGAAACGAATGGCACCCGTCGCATTCGTACCTGGTCCGAACGATTTGAGGTGAATGGGCAAACGGCGGAGGAGTATTCGCGCCGCCGTGAAAATGGGCACACACCTTATTTTCGTCGATCCCGCAAGCGAGAGTTTGACATTACGATTGATTATGAAAAGCGCGGGTTCATTCACGCGCTCACGATCGAGACCGAATACAATCGCGAAACGTTCAATGCCCGCAAATTGGTCGAACAAATAGTTGAACGAATGGAGACCGCCGGTTGCCTTGCCCAATACGAAAACCAAGAAACCTCACTGCTAGCGGAGGTGCTCCTGCATCTCGATATTTTCCTCGATCGCGATCTGGTCGCCTTGAACAAAATTCTGACGCTCCCCTCCGCCGAATTATGCCAACTCATCATCACCGGTTCACACGATGAGGGGGATGGCGCGCTGTCGAAAGAGGACCGCCGATTTGTAGAGGACATCGTCAAGCGCCGCAACAAGTACATGAAGTGGTTGATCGACGTGCAGGAAGACCCGAAGCAAGCCAAGTTGTTGACCTTGTTGGGCAAACACAACGTGCAACGTAAACTGAACATCGTGGGCACGCCGGAGGCGCAAGATGGTGGATAGACGAATACCGGCGATTGGGCTGGAGGAAGTACAGGCAATTCTGTCGGTGCTCGCCAAAATTTTGGCAAGGGGCTTGGCGACGGAACAGCGCGAGCACGTCTTGCGCGGAATGCCGGTCTCAATCGACGCTGCAAAATCGACGGATGAGTTTTCTTTTTACCGCGCTCTGTTCGACACGTATGAGTCGAATCAAAGTCTCGACTACGTTCTGGACTTGACGCGGCGCATCGAAGGCACGCGCAGCTTCTACCAAGATGTGGGGCCTGACCTCGACCGCTTGCGTTATTTGATCAACACTTTCAGAGTAGGCGTCAAAGACGCGCAGGGACAAAAGCCGTATGTGTTTGTGCTGATGCCATTTCGCGAAGAACATTTCGCGTTGTACGAGCGCGCCGTAAAACCCGCGCTGGAGGAATTGGGCTGCACCGTCGAGCACGCCAAAGATGTGAACACGGTCGAGCGAATTGTCGATTCCATTTTCACCCAGATCCGACGCGCACGCTTTCTCGTCGCCGACACCACCGGAAAAAATCCGAATGTATTTTATGAGTTGGGCTATGCGCATGCGCTGGGGAAAAAAGTTATCATGATCGTGCAGGACACTCACGACATTCCCTTCGACGTTGCCGGGCTGCGTCACATCCCGTACAAGCCGCAGCAGGTCTACGCGCTGAGCATGGACCTGAAAAGCGTCGCGAGCAATCTGCTCAAGCAGCCACCAGAACCGGCATTAAGCTAAACTTTATCAGAACTGTAGATCGATAAAGAATGGCGGCACAAGCCGCCATTCTTTTTTCTCCGAACACGGAAGCAAATCCACACACCCACTAATGTACGCGCGCAGTCAAACCGCGCCAGAAAGGTTCGCGCAGTTCCGCTTTCAAAATTTTTCCTGTTCCGCCTTTGGGCAACTGGTCACGAAACTCGATCTGCTTGGGTACCTTAAAGCCCGCCAGATGCGCGTGGCAGTACGCCAGCAATTCGTCTGGTGTCGTCTGTGCGTTGGGTTTCAATACCACAAGCGCCAACGGCACTTCGCCCCACTTTTCATCCGGCGCCGCGACCACCGCGCATTCCAAGACAGAACCCTGCGCGTAGAGCACGTTCTCGATTTCGACCGAAGAAATGTTTTCGCCACCGCTGATGATGATGTCTTTCGAGCGGTCTTTGATCAAGATGTCGCCGGTTTCGTCCACCGTCGCCATATCACCCGTGTGAAACCAACCATCGCGGATCGAGCTGGTGGTCGCGTGGTGGTCTTTGTAATAACCCTCCATCACAGTATTCGAGCGCGCGACGATTTCACCAATCTGCTGACCGTCGGGGCGAACGTCGTTTCCATTCGAATCGACGACGCGCAGATGGATCCCCGGCGCCGCCCAGCCCGTCATCGACTGTCGTTTCATTTTCATTTCGGGCGGCTCGCTCGCGGTCAGGTGCTGGCGCGGTCGCGCGAGCGACAGGATCGGTGTGGTCTCACTCAGACCATAGCCGACAATCGCCAGTCCGCCCAATTTTTCCTGCATCGCCTGAATCAGCGTGGGCGACGCGGGCGCGCCGCCCGTGATCAAAGCTCTGAGACTGGAGGTGTCGTATTGACTCAAGCCAGGGAAATTGATCAACGCGTTGAAAATCACCGGCGCGCCGAGCAGGTGCGTCACGCTATGTTGTTGCACCAATCGCAGCAAAGTTGAGGGATCGAATTTGCGAAGCATGACGTGAGTCGCGCCGGACATCGTGCCGTAATGCGGTGTGCCCCAACCATTGACGTGGAACAATGGCACGACGTGGAGAAAAACATTGTCGTCGCCGATGCCCGGTAGAGACAGCGCGGCGTACAGACAATGCAAGTGGAGATTGCGATGCGTCAGCGCGACGCCCTTGGGTTTACCCGTTGTGCCGCTGGTATAAAATAATTCAGCGATATCGTTCTCGTCAAAGTTCGGTTGGCGATAGTCCGTCGTTGCGGCGGCGAGCAGTCCTTCGTACTCGTGCGTCGCCAACCCATCCGCTTCGCCCTCCATAATCACCATCGATTCACTTTCGTTGAGCGCGGCTTGTACGCCTTCGACCAACGGCGTGAAATCCTTGTGATAAAAAACCGCCTTGCTGCCGGAATGATTCAGGATGTAAGCAATATCGGAGGGCGTGAGACGGACGTTGATCGGATTCAAGATCGCGCCCGCTTCGATCACCCCGAAATACGCTTCGAGCAA
>JBBSHK010000273.1:0-4952 GCA_038253185.1 Anaerolineae bacterium
AAACTTTTCGCCTGATCGGGAATGTTGGCGTAGAGGTGAAAATCGTCCAGGTCACTTTTGACGTGCAGGTTGGGACCCCACGCGCCGGGGCAAGCAGAATTATCGACGATGAGCCGCGTCGGGTCGAGTTGCTTGCAGTGCTCGTACATTCGCGCGAGCCACGCGCGATCGCTCGCACTCAGCGCGACCGCTGTCCCCCAGTCTTCATTCACAATCGTCCAGATGACGATCGAGGGATGATTGAAATCGCGACGGATCATCTCCCGCATCGTCTGCTCGACGCGCGCTTGAATACGGTCGTCGAGATTCAGTTGGTTCGCGTGAACGATACCTTTGGGATAAAAGGTGCGCCACGAAGGAATCTCGCTCCAGACGAGCAGCCCCATTTCGTCGGCGAGATCGAGATAGCGCGGGTCAGGCGACTTGATGTGACAGCGCAAACAATTAAACCCCAGCTCCTTCGCTTTGCGAAATTCGTCGCGCAAGTACTCGACCGATGGCAGCGTGTAAATCGTGTCGGCATAGAGGTCCTGGTCGAGCGCGCCGAGCAAAAAAATCGGTTCGCCGTTGAGCAGCAATTGTCCCTCGCGCGTCGCAATCTCGCGAAAGCCAAAGCGAAAACTGATTTCATCTTCGCCGCTCCCGGTGCTCAACGAAATCGTCGCGGTGTAAAGATTGGGCGCCTGGTCGCTCCAGAGTCGCGGCGCGTTCACGACGAGGCGCGCGTCGTAGAATGATTTACTCGCGACGAGCGTTACGCGCGTCGCGCAGGTCTCGTGCTCCGCTCCAACAATTGTGAGCACCAGCTCGCCGCGTAGTTCGGCAAGCTCGCCGCCCAATTCGATAGCAAACTTTGCTTCGCCCGAATGAATGTCGGTGCTCACCTGCGCGTGATCAACGTAACTCGACGCGAGCGCGAGCAGAGTCACATCCTGCCAAATACCGCCGACGTTAATATACCAGTCCTGTTTACCGTGCGGGATATGGTTCTCGTCGAACGGCGGATCGCTGCGGCTGGTTTGCGCGGGATACGAGGGCCAGCGCGGAATTGTGATCTGCGATTGCGCGGTGTCATAGACGCGCACCGCCAGTTCATTTTCACCCGCGCGCGCGAATTGTTTTATCGAAATGCTGAATGGCGTATACCCGCCCTCGTGCTGACCCGCGAGCTGCCCGTTGACAAAAACCTGGCACCAATAATCGACCGCGCCAAATTTCAGCAAAAGTTCACTCTGGAGCCACTCGTCGTCAATATCAAACACGCGGTGGTACCACGCGAAACCGCTGTACTGTTGGAGTTCCGCGAAGGCTGCTTGCCACGGCAGCGGAACAGGAATGTTTTTGTCAGGAGCTAAAGATTCGACCGTTAGACTTGCCTCGGGATCGAGTTGAAATTGCCATATGCCTGCGAGTGAACGCTCGTGTCTCATAAAGACCTCGTTGAAAATAAATTTTCACAGTCTGCAACTGTGCGAGTAGGGGCGAAGCATTTTTTTTCGCCGCAGCTTTGTTGTGAAAAAGTGCTTCGCCTCTACCTCTTGAGGAAATCGAGCAGCACTTGATTCACTTCCGCGGCGGCTTCTTGTTGCACCCAATGCCCGCAGCGCGAAATATAGTGAATCCGAAAATTCTCCACCAGTTTGTCCGTGCCGTAGGTCAATTCTTTGCCGAGCGCGACATCGTCTTCGCCCCAGATCATCAGCGTGGGCGCGTGAATCGGCTTGACCGGCAGGCGCAAGCCCCAGCGAACGAACGCGCGATAATAATTGATCGCCGCGCGCATCGCGCCGGGCTGCGCGAGCGCGCTCGCGTAAATTTCTATATCCGCGTCGCTCAACGCCTCGCGTCGTGTCATGCTGCTCTGAATTCCCAGCGCGACCCGCCGCGCGTTGTGGCTGATTAAATATTCAGGCAGCCAAGGGATCTGAAAAAAGCCGACGTACCAACTACGCAGCATCTGCCGCGGGTTACGAAAAAAAATCCACATTCCTGGCAGGATGCGGCGCATTCAAAATGACGAGCTTGGAAATCGCGTCTGGATATTCCATCGCCGCGCGCCATGCCACGACCCCGCCCCAATCGTGTCCGACCACGCTCGCGTTCTCTACCCCCGCCGCGCGAATGATTTCGCGCACGTCGCGCGCCAGCGCAAGCAGATGATAATTTTTCAGACCGCGCGGCTTGTCGCTCAAGTTGTAACCGCGCATATCGGGTGCCCACGCGCGCAAGCCCGCGCTCGCCACTGCGGGCAACTGATTTCGCCAGCTATAAGAGAACTCGGGAAAGCCGTGTAAGAAAAGAACCAACGGTCCACGTTCACCCGCACACGCGAGATGAAATCGGAGACCATTGGCAGCGAGGTAACTGTTCGCGATGTGAGTCATTCTAGGTTTGAGAATTTTCTTTCACCGCGTTTGCGCTCGGCTCAGAGGCTTGCACGGAATTGTCCCAGTAACAAGAGTTGTTCGCTATTCACACTTTCTCCTTACCGCGCGCCGGTTTCAAATCCATCACCCCGCGCGTTATCATCCTCGATGATGCGATTGAAGCGAAGCGGCGCGGCGCGTTGCTTCGACAACCATCGCCACAACTTGCGCGCCTGCCATTCCCAATAGATGCGGAAGGCGGTGCGGGTCTTGATGAACTCGGCGGCGTCAGTCACACCGTTGAACAAGCCAAAGTAGCTTGTCGTCCAATCCGGCATCGCCGCAATCGCGCGAAAGAGTTCATATTCTTGCGCCGAAATTTTCCGGTCGAGATGGGCATAATAGTCCGTGAGCCAATACATCCCGCGCGTTTCGCGGTCGCGCGTGGCTTGATAACGACGCATCACCCGCGTCCAATGCTCACCCATAATTCTGTCCGATTTCCCTTCGGCTGCTCTGGTTTCGCCGACACTGGCGCGTGCGCGAAATTCGGCATAGGCATTGGCGACCAGCTCGGCAGAACGCAGCGCGTCGTAAATTCCCTGACCCGTGATCGGGTCCTTGTAATAACCCGCGTCGCCCACGAGCACCCAACCCGCGCCGAACGGCACTCGATAAAAGGACGCGCGCGGCGTCACTCCATAGATCGGCGTCTCGCGAACTGCGCCGCGCAAGCGCACCTCCAATTCCGGAATCGCGCGCGGATAGGTTTGGTGCACGCGTTCGGGGTCCCGACGCGCCTCCTCGAATCGCGCCGCGGGTAGACTGGTCGAGAGCACCGTCAGTCCGGCGTCGCCGTCGGCGGTGATGCAATAGACCGGCGCCGCGCGGTCGAAATAAAAACTCGCGGTCGGTTCACTCGCCGCGCGCGTGACGTTGGAATAATACGCGTAATAGACACAAGTGCGCGCGGGTTTGTGATTGTAGCGTGGTGTCGCTGTCTCACGTGCCACGACCGAATCTCTTCCGTCCGCGCCGACGACGAGGTCTGCATAGATTTCTTCTGGCGCCCCGCCGCCGCTACGACCTTTCACACCGACGACGCGTGTGTGTGCGGAATCCCAGAGCAGTCTGATAATGTTAAACCCGAGACGCGTCTCCACATTCGGCAACGCCGCTACATGGTCGTACAACACCGTGTCAAAGACCTCGCGTCGAATAGAATACGAATAGTCGATTCCCTCAACGGGTGGAGGGCTGCCGCGCAAGTGAATGTCGATGACGTTGGTCTCGTACAATCGCAACTTGGGTGCTGCGAGCGCGTCAACTTTTTGCAGCACGCCCAGTCGAGCAAGAATTGCCAGAGTGTTGCTGAAATACAGCGGGCTGGAAAGTGTTGGTTTGGGGAATCGCACGCGGTCGACCAGCAGCACGCGGAAGCCGCGCTGCGCCAACAGCGCGGCAGTGCCGCAGCCCGCGATGCGCGCCCCGACAATGATCGCGCCGTACTCACGTCTTGAACTCGGATTCATCTCTCAATCAAGTAACGTGCTGAACAATATTCCACTCGAATTATACGTGTGAAAAAATATTCTTGAATTTCGCGAGACAGCTCCAACGCATCGCAAAACACCTAATTGAGCGCGAGCCTGGACAGATTCTAGTCCGTGCCGCCAAGGGGAGATGGTCAAGAATCAGTTTCGGGCTGCGTTGTAAACTCCCGTGATATAATCAGCGCAACCCTGTAGCAAAGGAGTGTGATTCATGCGCGTGAAATTAATAGAGCGGCGCGAAGAAGCGGCGGAGGTGATGACGTTTGTTTTTGATCTCGGCGGTCAGGACTATGCCTATCGCGCGGGGCAGAACGCCGAGTTTACGCTCGACCGGTTGGATTATCCCGACGCGCGCGGCAAGGAGCGGCACTTTACTTTTTCGTCCTCGCCCTCTGAAAAAGGGATCGTCCAATTCACGACGATGTTGCGCGGCAGCGGCTACAAAGAAACGCTGGTACACGCGCCGTTGGGACTGGAAGTCGAATTGCAAAATCCTGCCGATGGGAAATTTATCTTGCCGGAAGATGAATCGCAGCCGCTGGTTTTTATTGGCGGCGGTATCGGTATCACGACCTTCCGCTCGATGATGCGCTATGCGACGGATGAAAATCTGCCGACGCCAATCACACTTTTGTATTCGGTCAAGACCCCCGAGGCGATCATCTTCCGTCGCGAGTTGGAGCGACTACCACAGGAAAATCCCAAGGTGCAAATCTTTGTAACCGTGACCGAGCCGGAAAACAGCCGCGAGCAATGGTCGGGTGAGACGGGGCACATTGACGCCGAGAAAATTTTCGCGCACCTCGATGCAGACGCGACGCCGCTCTACTACACCTCGGGACCTCCCGGTCTGGTAAAGTCAATGGTCGATCTGCTCAAAGGTATCGGCATACCGGACAAGGAAATTCGTCGCGAAGAATACAGTGGGTATTGAGTGTCAGAATTTTTGCCTTCGCGCGAATAAAATCTTCGGAGGTCCTGCGTCGACCTCTTCCTCCGCTCGTGACAAGGAGGCGTGATGCAACCGCGCAAT
>JBBSHK010000274.1:0-4939 GCA_038253185.1 Anaerolineae bacterium
CTGGTCGAACTTTTCCCGACCAAGATTCGCTACACCTCGATGTCGCTGCCCTACCACATCGGCAATGGAGTCTTCGGCGGTCTGGTGCCGATCATCGGCTTGACCTTGCTGAATAGTACGGGCAACAATTTCGCTGGGCTGTGGTATCCAATGGCGGTGGCGGGCATTTGCTTCATCGTAGGCGCGTTATATCTGCCCGAAACATTCCACCAGGACATCATGGCGGGACAATCGACCGCGATGAACAACCCGAACGCGGAACCCACTCCAGCAGTGCTTGGAGTTGATTCGGCTGGATAATCAGAAAGCGACACCATACTTTGAGACAATTGAGGCGGGGAACGTGCGACCCCGCCTTAATCATTTGTGTATGTAAGGGCGAGGCATTTGCTCGCTGATTGTAAGTAGAGCAAAGCAGTCTTGCAAATCGTGTCTGGATTTTCAGAGAATTGTTGCAAATGCTTCGCCCTACGAGGCTCGTTACGGAAATGGATCCGATTAATCCAATCGTTCGACGTTGGCTCGAAGAAGCAAAAATTAATCCCGACGCGTTCTGGGCGCGCGCCGCGGAAGCACTCCCATGGTTTCGCAAATGGGAGCGCGTGTTCGAATGGAATTATCCCACATTCAAATGGTTCGTCGGCGGCGAAACGAATCTCGCGTACAACTGCCTCGACGTTCATGTAAAAAATAATTGGGGCGGACACACCGCGCTGATTTATGTGAATGAACGCGGTGAGCGGCGACTCTTCACTTACGCGCAATTGAAACACGAGGTCGAAAAAATCGCGGCGGCGCTGCGCGGCATGGGCATTCAAAAAGGTGATCGCATCACGATCTATATGCCGACTTGCCCCGAAGCGATTATGCTGATGCTGGCGTGCGCGCGCGTCGGCGCGATTCATCTCGTCGTGTTCGCGGGATTCGGCGCGGGCGCGTTGGGTGATCGCATTCGCGCCAGCGGCTCGCGTCTCGTATTCACGTCCGATGTGACATATCGCAAAGGCAAAGATGTTGATTTGAAATCCATTGTTGACGCGGCGTTGGCGACGGGCGATGATGGCGTTGAGAGCGCGGTCGAGAATGTAATCGTATTGCGTCGCTCCAATGCAAAAGTAGGGATGACGGGCGCACGCGACCTCGATTGGAATGACTTTTTAGCGCGCGGCGAAAATTATTCAGGCGAAGCAACGCCGATGGAGGCGAACGAGACCGCGTACATTCTCGCGACGAGTGGCACCACCGCAAAACCAAAACTCGCGATTCACACGCAAGGCGGCTATCAAGTTTACGTTCACAGTATGGGTAAGTGGGTGTTTGATTTGAAAGCAACGGACGTGTGGTGGTCCACCTCGGACATTGGTTGGGTCGTGGGGCATTCGTACATCGTTTATGCGCCGCTGCTCGCGGGCGCAACAACGATTGCCTACGAAGGCGCGATTGACCATCCCACACCCGCGACATTGTGGCAGGTGGTCGAAGAATTTGGCGTGAATGGAATTTTCACCTCACCCACCGCGGTGCGACTCTTGATGCGTTACGGCGAAGAACCCGCGCGCCAGTACGACCACTCGTCGCTGGTAAAAGTTTTTTGCGCGGGCGAAGTGCTTAACGCGCCCGCGTGGGAGTGGCTGCAGAAAAAAGTTTTGGACGACAAGGTTCCCGTCATCGATCATATGTGGCAGACCGAAACCGGCGGACCCGTGTTCGGCAATCCGTACGGGATTGCGATGCTGCCGATCAAACCCGGCTCCGCGACGATTCCCCTGCCCGGCATCGAGTGCGCGGTGGTGACACCGGAGGGCGAGCCGTGCGCGCCGAACGAAAAAGGTATTATGGTTATCAAGCGACCGTTCCCCGGACTCACGCCCGCGCTGTGGGGCGAACCGGAACGCTACGGGCGCGATTATTGGGAGCGCATCAAAGGCGTGTATTACACCGGCGACTCGGCGCACATCGATCACGACGGCTATGTGTGGTTCGCGGGACGCGCGGATGAAATTATCAAGATTGCGGCGCATCGCCTCGGCACGATCGAAGTCGAGACCGCGTTTCTGAAACATCCCGCAGTGGCGGAAGCGGGCGTGACCGCGCGTCCTGACGAATTGCGCGGCGAAGTGATTTCCGCTTTCGTCGTCTTGAAACAAGGGCATGAGCCGTCGGAAAAATTGCGCGCGGAATTATTGAACACGGTGCGCGAAGAACTCGGACCCGTCGCGGTGATCGCGGATATGAATTTTGTGAACACGCTGCCAAAAACGCGCAGCGGAAAAATTATGCGCCGTGTGCTTAAAGCGGTGGTGCTCGACCGCGAGCCGGGCGATATTACGACGATTGAGGACGAAGGTTCAGTCGAAGAAGCGCGCCATGCGTGGCAAGATATGAAGCAGCAGATGATGGGCGGATGAAATGCGCCGCAGAGACGCAGAGAGCGGAGAATTCAAATTCATGATTTGGCGTCCCTCGCGTCTCTGCGGTGAAATTTTACTTGACATGTCCAATTCGATTTTGCTACAATCATTGTAGCCTCGCAGTCGAAATGATTTTATGAGGAGGGAATTATTATGGCGACGATGCCCCAAGAATACACTGATGTCAGTGAAGCACAGATTGCCGTTCACTGGAAGGAAGAAGAGTACTATTATCCGCCCGAAAAATTTGTGCAGCAGGCGAATCAAAAAGACCTGAACATTCTCGAAAAGTTTTCCCTCGACAAATTCCCCGACTGCTTCCGCGCATACGCGGATATGCTCGACTGGTTTGAGCCGTATCACACCGTGCTTGACACGAGTAACGCGCCGTTTTGGAAATGGTTCGTCGGCGGCAAACTCAACGCGTCGTATAACTGTGTCGATCGGCATCTCGAAAAGTACGCGAACAAACCCGCGTTCATTTTCGTCGGCGAGCCAGAAGACGAGCAGCCGATGTTCATCACCTATCGAGAACTTTACACGCGGGTGAATGAAGTCGCGGCGCTGCTGCAAGGTCTCGGACTTGAAGCGGGCGACCGCGTCACGTTTCATTTGCCGATGACGCCCGAACTGCCGATCACGATGCTCGCATGCGCGCGGCTCGGCGTGATTCATTCGCAAGTGTTCGGCGGCTTCAGCGGTCAGGCGTGCGGCACGCGCATTCAAGATTCGGGCAGCCGCTTTCTTGTCACGATGGATGCGTACTGGCGCAACGGCGCGCTGATTGACCACAAACAGAACGCCGACCTCGCGGTGCAGACCGCCAAGGAAATGGGACAGGACGTTGACAAGGTTTTGGTGTGGCAGCGGTATCCAGGCAAGTACAGCGGTAAGACACCGATGGTCGAGGGTCGTGATTTTTTTGTCAATGATCTGCTGAAAGATTATCAAGGCAAGACGGTTGACCCCGTACCGATGGATTCGACTGCGCCGCTCTTTTTGATGTACACCAGTGGCACGACCGGCAAACCGAAAGGCATTCAACACAGCACCGGTGGATATTTGTCGTACGTCACCGCGACATCGAAGTGGGTGCAGGACATTCATCCCGACGATGTGTATTGGTGCATGGCGGACATTGGCTGGATCACGGGACATTCGTACATCGTATACGGTCCGCTTTCATGCGCGGCGACGGGAGTGATTTACGAAGGCGTTCCCACTTTTCCCGACGCGGGTCGCGCGTGGCGCATTGCGGAAAATTTGGGCGTGAATATTTTCCACACCGCGCCGACTTCGATTCGTATGTTGCGCAAGCTCGCGCCCGAAGCGCCGCGCCAGTACAATTATCATTTCAAGGCGATGACCACAGTCGGCGAACCGATTGAGCCGGAAGCGTGGCGCTGGTATTACTTTGAAGTCGGGAAAAAAGAAGCGGTCATCACCGATACGTGGTGGCAGACGGAAACCGGCGGCTTCCTTTGCAGTACGTTACCCGCGCTGCATCCGATGAAACCAGGCAGCGCGGGTCCGGGTATGCCGGGGATTCATCCGGTGATTCTCGATGAGAATGGCGACGAAGTTGCGGCAGGTTCGGGCAAGGCGGGCAACATTTGCATTCGCAATCCCTGGCCCGGCATCATGCAAACGATCTGGGGCGACGACGATCGTTACGTCAAAACGTATTACGCGCGCTATAACAAGAATTCCAAGAGCACGGATTGGCGCGACTGGCCCTACTTTGCGGGTGACGGCGCGCTGCTTGCGGAGGACGGGTACTATCGCATTCTCGGTCGCATCGACGATGTCATCAATGTCGCGGGTCATCGTCTCGGCACTAAGGAACTCGAGTCCGCGTGTCTCACCGTGCCCGAAGTCGCGGAAGCGGCGGTCGTACCGGTAGCGGATGAATTGAAAGGACGCGTGCCGGAAATTTACATCGCGCTCAAGCCTGGCGTCGAGGCGAGTCAGGACATTATCAATCGCGTGATCGCGGCGAATGAACGCATCATCGGCAAGATCGCGCGACCGAAACATGTCTACATCGTGCCCGATATGCCCAAGACGCGCAGCGGAAAAATTATGCGGCGCGTCCTTGCTTCGATTTCCAATCGGCGCGAGGTGGGCGATGTGACGACGCTGGCGAATCCGGGAGTCGTGGACGAGATTCGCACGATGGTGCAGGGCAAAGAGCCGCTCGTGGTACAGGGCGAAGTGCCTGAAGACATTGCCAAGTTCGGACAGAGTGAATAGGGAATTTGTCCACGAAAAACACCTGGCCCACCGCTACAGACGGCTAACAGCGCCTAAGCAGACGAAGGTACACAAAATGTAGGGCGGGCCCAAAGCCTGCCCATGATACGAGTGCGAATCTGCAAAAACGGGAGCTTGATTATGCTCCCGTTTTTGGATCGTATTCTATCATCACGCCGCGAGCGGTACGTACAAGTGTGGCTTCGCACGTTTCAGATCAGACCGCTGCGAGGACTTGAGGCGCGCAAACACAATCGGCTTGCCCTCGCTGCACA
>JBBSHK010000275.1:0-4939 GCA_038253185.1 Anaerolineae bacterium
ACCCACATATCCACATCTTTGTGAAGCTTGCCATCTCGTCCCGTGATATCAATCTTGAGCGGCAGGTCGAGTTTGGTCCACAGATTTTTCACCCAGGGACCCGCGCCGATGACGACGGTCTCCACCTCGATCAATCCACGATTCGTCTCGACGCGTTTCACCGCGCCATCACCATTCATCTCAAAGCCCGTGACCTCGACGCCGCTCAAAATGCGTACGCCTTCGTCTTCCGCTTTTTTGGCGAGACCGAACATCGAAGCGGTGTTGAACGCAAATCCCCCTTGATGCTCGTGCAAGCAGCGTGTGAGACCGCGCGCTTTCCAGTCAGGGAACATCCGCTGCATGTACTTGAAAACATTTTCCTCGCCGCAGATGAGCGACGAACGATAGCCGCCGCGCTCCTGTCGTTCGTAAATGGAATCAAGATCGTTGGCTTGCACCTCGCTGACCAGCGCCATGTACCCCACACCCTGATAATGAAATGCCTCCGGGTCGGATTCCCACACTTCGACGCTGACGCGAATCACTTCGCCCATCGCGGGCTGATAATAAAAATTGCGCACGACGCCGCAGGCGATCCCGCTCGCCCCTGACGCGATGGTGGTCTTGTCCACAATGACCACGTCTTCGCCAGTGCCGCGCCCGCGCGCCTTTAACTCTTTGGCGAGATGCCAGCCGGTGCTCAGCCCGTGCACTCCCGCTCCGATAATCAAGTACTTTACTTTCTTCGGAACCTCAATGCTCATTGTTTTTTCCTTCCAACATTTCTAAAGCCGCGCGACCGACGGGCAAAATATTCCACTCGCGTCCCGCGCGCATCAGCGCCTCCCAAACGTACGCGCCCAACGAACGCGCGCCGATGATCGAGAACGCGGGCAACAATCCAATATCGCGACGAATAATCAACTGGGTTGTTTTCGCCAGACTGCTCTGTTTCGCCGCGTGATTTGCAAACACATCGGGATGAAAATCGAGACCGCACAATTTGCTCAAGAGTTCGCGACTCGCCGCACCGACGACGCGAAGCTCCGCGTTTCCATGCGTCACATCGGTGACAGTCACGAACTGATTGGCTGTACGCGCTCCCGTCATCAACTTGTCTAACGCACTCTCTTCAACTCCGGCGGGCGTACTCACAAAAAACATATCGTGCCGCAGACGATACGCGTAACCTTGACCAATCGCCGCGCCCAGTCCAATCGCAAGTGATGTCAATCCGAACACGTCGCGCAATACCGAGTCCGCGTCCTTGCCTTCGACGAAAATTTTTCCATTCGGCGTCTCATCGCTCAGCGCAACATGTTCGCGTGCGGCGGCGATTTCTTCATCAACGTTCGCGTAACTTGCAGCCACGCGCCAACCCTCGCGGTCGGTAAATTGCGCGCCGAGTTTTTCAGATGTCGTCTGTAATGGTGATAACTTGGTCATAGGGAAAAGTGTCAAATGTTTAGGTGTCAAGTGTTTAGGTGTCACGTGCTCAAGTGTTCAAGTGCTTTGGTGTTGCGTGAGCACATCATACTTGAGCACATGAACACTTGACACTTGAGCACTTTAACACATGACCACTCGACACTTACATTCTCAGTCTCTCGCCCTCGGGATCATAGAACGCGCCGTGATGCACCCGCGCTTTTTCCAATTTCCCGTTCATCCGAATCGTAAATGGCGCACCTTGCTTCGCCGCCAACTCCGCCGGAACCCAGCACAAGCCAATCGCTTCGCCCAGCGTCGGGCTGAAACGGCTCGACGTGATGTGACCGATGATTTGCAATTTGCCATCCGATTTTGGCGCGACGATTTGCAGTCCTTCATCGGGAACGAGATCGCGGCGCGTCATTTTGAAGCCGACCAATCGCTGCTTCGGACCTTCTGCTGAGATGCGCGCGAGCGAACGCTTGCCAAGAAAATCCGCCTTGTCCATTTTGACCGCCCAGCCCAGATCGGCGGAGAGCGGATCGGAAATCGCGTCGGTGTCTTGACCGACGATAATGTGCGCCTTTTCCAAACGCAGCACGCGCTGCGCTTCTACGCCAAACGGCGCGATGCCAAAGTCGTTTCCCGCATCCATCAACGCTTCCCATACATGCAATCCGTATCCCGACGGAACGTGAATTTCGTACGAGAGTTCGCCCGTGAAACCGATACGCATCAGACGACAGGGTACACCCGCGACTTGCGCGAGGCGAATGTGCATATAAGGAAACGCGTCGTTGCTCACGTCGAACGTTGTCAATTTTTGCAGCACGGCGCGCGCGTGCGGTCCTGCGAGATTGAAGGCGGAGAAAACTTCGGTGAGATTGGTGAGATGAACGCCATCGCCCCAGCCGGATTGCAGCCACCATTGAATCCATTCAAAGATCGCGTTCGCCCCCGACGAGGTCGCGGTCATATACCACTCTTGCGCGTCGAGATGCGCGCACACGCCGTCGTCGAGCACTACACCTTCGTCATTGCACATCGCGCCGTAGCGCACGCGCCCCACGCCGAGTTTGCGCCACTGGTTGATGTAAATGCGTTCAAGTAAATTCGGTACGCCGGGGCCGGTGAGTTTGAATTTGCCCAATGTGCTCACATCAATCAACCCAACGCGTTCGCGCACCGCTTTCACTTCAGCCGTCGCGTCGCCGTAATGCTCGGGGCGCAGCCACAAGCCCGCGACCATCATCTTGGCGCCATGCGCGCGATGCCATTCGTGCACCGATGTGAGTTGCACCGGTTCTAAATTTTGTCCCGCCAGCGCGCCGAGCTTGACCGGAATGATCGGCGGACGCGCGGTGGTGGTGCCGGTCTCGCGCACGGTCGTGTGATTGGCGCGGGCGCAGAGATGGATCGTATTCAGCGCGCACATCTTGCCCTGGCAGGGACCCATCGAGATCGTGCTGTAGCGTTTCAACAACTCGATGTTGTCGTAACCTTCTGCCACTGAGATTTCCAAATCATGGTCGGTGACATCTTCGCAGTAGCACAAGAAACGTTTCTGGCTACCGGCAACTTGTACGCGCGTCGAGGTACGCGGCGACTCGAATGGTTTTTGCTGCGCGAGCGATGCGAGTTCCGCTTGGGTCGGCGCGTCGCCAAATCCGGCGAACGACGCCGCATTTCTTCCCGCGAATTGTCCCTCGCTCATTTGCGCGCGGACGTCGTGCGTTCCAACAGCGCGTCCTGCCGCGTAAACTCCGGGCGGGAACATACTTGGCAAAATTTCCCCGCGCGCAATGTTGTACGCGGATTTGCCGCCCGCTTGATGAATCAAATCGGTCGCGGGCGTCCAACCCACACTGACGACAATCAAATCGCAATCAATCGTTCGCCCATCAACCACCGCGCCGCGCACCGCGCCATTGCCGCGCGCCGCGCGGATGGTGTGACCCCAATACACCGGCACATCTCGACTCAACTCGGTTGCAAGTGGACTCGAGCAATGCACGCGCTGTCGTTCTTCCACCACCGCCGCAATCTCGACACCCGCGTGGTAAAGATCCGCCGCGACCTGCCAGCCATCATCATTCGCAGTAACGGTTACTGTGCGCTTGCCAGAAACGACGCCGTAGAGATGGAGTAAACGCTGCACCGCGCTCCCGAGCATCACACCGGGCAGATCGTTGTTGTCGAATACGAGCGGCATCTCGTACGCGCCGGTGGCGACCACCAGCGACCGCGCGCGAATTTTGAACAAGCGCGAATCGCGCACTGCCGCCAGCCAGTTGTCGTCGTACCAGCCGAGCACGGTCGTATCTGTCAAAACGTTAATGTTCGAATGCGCGCCAAGCATCAGCGCGAAACCATCTGCGCTCGAATGATCACCATTGAATCGCTGATGTCCGCCAAGCTTCGAGTTCTCATCGAAGAGTGAAACCCGCGCGCCGCGTTCGGCTGCCGCGCGCGCCGCGCTGATTCCAGCGGGTCCGCCGCCGATCACCGCGACATCCGCGTGCAAAAATTGTTTGCCGAAATCGCCCGCGTGCGAATCGCGATTGACTATGCCCAAACCCGCGGCAAGACGCAGCGTATGCTCGTACACGGGCCAGAGGAAACGCGGACGAATAAATGTTTTGTAGTAAAAACCGGGCGGCAGAAAACGATCGCCGAGTTGCGTGAGCGACATCACATCGCGTTCAAGCGAGGGCCACGCGTTCTGTGGACGAACGTCCATTCCGTCTTGCACCGGGGTTCGACACGCGCGCACGTTCGGCTCATCGCCCACCTGCACCATACAGTTCGGGCAATGTCCCGCGCAGCACAGCAACCCGCGCGGACGATGATATTTGAATGAGCGGCTCAAGACCTTGACGCCCGCCGCCGCCAGCGCGGATGCAATCGTATCGCCAGGGTGCGCGGCGTACTCGCGCCCATCGAATGAAAACCTTACGGTGCGCGAGCGGTCAATTAATTCACCAGATGGCTTGCCGTCATTAGACAGCAGGCGGTTCGGCGTGTTGTCCTGCAGGAGAGGACTCGGAGCCACGCGTTGGGTCTGCAACTTCAGTTGCTCCACTTTCATTGGTAGATTGCCAGATGTACGTTTTCAAAACTTGATTCGTGTATGTGTTGCGCTCAGCGAGGAACCACAATCCACAGCCGGCGCGGTGATACCACCATTCCGTTTGAACACCTTGCTTGTTCTCGCGCAGGTAAAGATAATCATTCCATTCCGCGTCGGTGGTCTGCATCGGCTCGCGCGGACGCGGATGCGACTCGCCGCCAAAGCGGAATTCAGAAATGTTGCGCGTGCCACAATTCGGACAAGTTAATAACAGCATCGGTGTCCAGTGCTCAATTGTTCAAGTGTCAAGTGAGTAAGTGTCAAGTGATCATGTGTCACGTCCGATATGTAAGTATACGCAATGTGCAACTTATTCGCGTTTTCAACTGTCATTTCGAGGAGCGCAGTCTGCGACGAGAAATCTCAGCGTGAGGCGCATCGAGATTTCTCACTTTG
>JBBSHK010000276.1:0-4936 GCA_038253185.1 Anaerolineae bacterium
CGCGACTGCGCGCGTCGGCAAGGTTTCGCCGGGCAGACTGCCGCCGCCAACGGTCGATTGTGCCTCGACCACACTCGCGTCCAATCCAAATTTATTCCAGCGCTCCGCCCATGCGTTCGCTTTCAGTTCGAGGTCGGCAGGACTCTTCGCAATCATTTGCCACACTGGAATTTTTTGCGCGGCTTCACCTTTTAGATAATGCAGCAGTGTCGCTTGCAGCCCCGCGAGCGTTACCTTGTCGACGCGCAGCGCGCGTGCGAGCGGATGCTTTTTCAATTGATCAACGTGTTTTTTCTTGCCCACAATAACCCCCGCTTGCGGACCACCGAGCAATTTATCTCCGCTGAATGAGACGAGGTCCGCGCCCGCGCGTAAACTCTCCTGCGGCGAGGCTTCGTGCGTGAGTCCGTATGCGCTAGTATCGAGCAGCGCGCCGCTGCCCAAATCATCCGCGACGAGCAAATTGCGCTCACGTCCCAGCGCGGCGAGTTGTTCCAACGCGACCTCTTCCGTAAACCCGATCACGCGAAAGTTGGACGGATGCACACGCAACAACAGCGCGGTGTTCTCCGTAATCGCGTTGGCGTAATCCTCGAGGCGGGTGCGATTCGTCGTGCCCACTTCGACCATACGCGCGCCCGATTGCGCCAGCACATCCGGCACACGAAAGCCGCCGCCGATTTCGACCAATTGCCCGCGCGAAATAATCACCTCTTTGCCATCCGCGAACGCGCGCAGGCTGAACATCACCGCCGCGGCATTATTGTTCACCACGAGCGCGGCTTGCGCGCCGGTCAGTCGCACCAACAATTCTTCCGCGTGGGTATAGCGCGAGCCGCGCTGCCCGGCGTCGAGATCGTATTCGAGATTCGAATAGCTAATTGCGGCGTCGCGCATCGCGTTGAGCGCGTCGTCGGACAGTGGCGCGCGTCCGAGATTCGTGTGGAGAATGACGCCGGTCGCGTTGATCACGCGCTTGAGCGTCGGGCGCGTCGCTTGCAGAATCCGCTCGCTGATGTCGTCAAGCAGCAGCGCGGGCATCGGCGCTTCGCCGCCCGCGCGAATTTGCGACCGCGCGTTTTCCAATTCCGCGCGAATCGCGTCGACGATGATCGTGTGCCCAAAGCGCTGTTCAAACTCGCGCAGCGTGTGGTCTTGCAACAATTCGTCAACAGAAGGGAGCGAGCGAAAAGCGTCAGGGGACATCATTAATTTCAGGTTTCAGATTGCGGATTGTTCCCAAGCTCCGTTTGGGCGATGGCGGGAGCTGAAGGTTGAAAGTTGGAACGCTTGAACATTTAACTTTCAACCTTTAACTTTCTTTGATCGGTATCGCGTCGAACGCGTGATTATCCACCGTCTCGATTTCGGCGATGCGAAAGTGATTTTCGGCGCGCTGCTCTTGGGTAGAAGCATCCTTGACCTCGCCAACAAATTCTTCGGCGAGGCGCTCGGCTTCAGCCTCATCTTGCGCCTCGAGGCGAACGCGGTAGGTACGCGCGAGATACACATTAAAGGTTGGCACGATTACTTCTCCCCTCCTGCTCGAGCGGCGAGACCGGTTCAGAGACGCGCCTTGTTCGTCGCGGCGCGCAGCGGCGCGGCGCTCGTCTCACGACTTTCGAACTGGGACGCCAGAAAAATGATGCTCAGCGCGACCAGCGTGATATTGCGAATCATCAAGTTGGTGATGGCGGTTGGACGAAAATCCATCAGATCAAACCAGTGGTCGGGATAAATCCACCGGGTCAGCAGCATAGCCGCGCCTAAGGTAACCCATATCCGCGCGCGCCAGTTGAGCAGCACCCCTACCAACGGGTAGAGCCACAACAAATATTGCGGCGAGAGCACTTTGCCTGCGAGCATAAAGCCGAGTACCGCCAGCGCGCTGAATTGCAGCAGGGAATTAAATCGTTTGGCTTCGTCGTTTGCCAGTTGACGCGTGTGCCACGCCAGCCAATAAATTCCGCCGAGCAGAATTGCGGTGAACGGCAGCGCCAGCGAAGAGACAAGCAGAGTGATTGAACCTGCCAGTTCTTCCGAGGCATGAGCCGACACACGCGCCAATGCGGAACCGTTTATCGCGCCGACAAGTTTTCCGAACAGCAGCAGCGACGCATATAAACTTTCAATTTCCAGTCCGCGCTGCAGGTGGTAATCGAAAAAACTCGACAGCGAAACGAGATTCCCTCGCGTGACAATCAAGGTCGGGAGCAAAATGGCGAGCGCAAAAAGAACGAGGTTCACTGCGCGTTGGCGTCGGCGGAGCCGCTGCCACTCGAGGATCAAGAAAAGAGGCGCGACCACCATCGGAAAAATTTTGAGCGCGGTTGCGAGTCCCAACACAACCCACGCCAACCGTTCGCGCCGCGCGCTGTGCAGCACGATGGCGAGAAGCAAAAGCACCGCGGGCGCGAGGTCAAAGCGTTCAAAGAGCATTACGGGACCGGCGGCGAGTAGCAGCAGCGGTTGCGCGAGGAGAACGCCGGTCGGTGAAATATTTTGCGCAAAGCGAGCCAGCGCCCACAGCGCGACATTCACACCAAGTAGATCGAACGCGAACATTTCCAAAATAAAAACTACGCGATAGGTACTGGCATCCTGCGCGAACAGCGTGGGGAACCAGAACAGCGGCACGGCTAACGGCGGATACTCCAACGGAAAATCGCGGTACGGAACCTGCCCCGCCGCGATGCGCTTGCCATAGTCAATATAAATTCCCATCTGCGAAAGGGATTGATTCCCCGCGCTCGTAAAATGGAAAATAATAAACGCGGCGACGTGCGCGCCAATCGCCAATGCCAACACCTGCCACGGTTTGAGTTCCTTAAATATTTTAAGAATGGACATTCAGTGTACAAGTTTGAGGCTAGTGAGATGTTCTCGATTTGCTATAGGAATCAGTAATGAGTGATGAGAACTGAGGACTGTAGACAACACAAATAAAGGTCATAGTATGTCGGTCGATGTCATTTCGAGCGGAGCGAGAAATCTCGGTTTCCACACCGCTGAGATTTCTCGTCGCTTCGCTCCTCGAAATGACACATCATACGAGTTTTATTTGATTCCTCTATGAGTAATTGATCGGAGGTCCAAACTTCTGAGGCTTCGCCTAGCGCATAATCTAGGTGCGCGAGCCATTCGTGCGTTTCCCGCGGCGTGGGTGTCCAATTCGCATCCCAATGCAGCGCGTCCAATTCAAGGTGCGAAATTCCCAACCGCCGCGCCAATTGACGCGCGAGAGTGGTCTTGCCAGATCCGGTTGTGCCGACCACATAGATACGCTGCATCACACATGCAATTCCATCTTGATAGGCAATCGCTGTTCGTTCGCGAGATTACTGAACCGGCTGACAAAATTAAGAATCGTCATTCCCACAATCGCCCCTGTTTCAGGATGGACACGTAACAAAACATCATTGCCCATTTCGCGTGAGATTGCCTCTTGCGGCTCACCAAGAGTCAGATACAGCACATCGCCTTCTTTATCGTAAGACATTGCTGTCATCTGCCATCTGTCATCTGCTGTCTGTCTGCTGTTTTCTCTTATCTATTTCAGTCCCAGTTTCGGACGAATGAACTTGCGAATTTGTTTGACCAACTCTATCGCTTCGCGCGCTTCAGACATTTCAAATGGGCGTTCTGGATAGCGCGTCTCCACCGCGTATGGTTTTAATGTCTGGAGCCAATCGGTAACGAATAGAAACGAGCCATCCACTTGGGCGCACAATTTGCAGCGCATCTGCCAAATCTAATTCCGCTTTGTCAACCCATTCTGCGACCACGGATACATCCGGCATCTGACCCCTCCATTTGCGCGCATCAAGGCGGTAGCGCGTCTGTGGACGCCTGTACAAGAATTGACCCTTGAGCATAATGTCGCGGAAAAAGGGGTCGCCCAACTTGAGACGGCGTACCACCTGCGCGGGCGTTCGCACAAAGACATCCAGCGTCAGATGCTCCGGACAGGCAACCGCCGCGATCCGCCGCGAGCGTTGGCTGTCGCTTAACCGACGCAGCCGGTTCGTGATCACGAGCAAATCCACATCACTGTCCGCGCGCGGCTTGCCGTATGCATAGGAGCCGAACAGAACAATTTGCTCCGGCTGAAATTCATCCACGATCCGCTGCGTGATCAGGCGCAACAAATCTCTGGTGACCGGAGTGTACCAGGAGGGAAGCGATTCATTTTCAGAATGGACAATCGGTCTAATCGTCATTTTCGAAATTCAAAACTCAAAATTCAAAACCCGCGTCCTGGCAGTCAAGCCTCTTCTGCTTCAACCTTCTGCGCGAGCTTCAGATTCGGAATCACGTCCAAATCCCAGTCGCTCTTCTCGCCCGCGCGATAGTGCCACCATGCCGCCGCCGCGATCATCGCGCCATTGTCCACGCAGAGTTTCGGTGGAGGAATCAGCACGGGCACATCCGCGCGCATTGTCATTTGTTCGCGCAAGCGCTTGTTCGCCGCCACGCCGCCCGCCAGCAGAATTTGTGCCGCGCCAAATTCTTGTGCCGCCGCCAGCGCTTTCTCGACCAACGCATCTACAATCGCTGCTTGAAAACTCGCGGCAATGTCGGCGACGGGCATGTTCTTTGGATCAAATTTTTGCACCAGGTGCAGCGTCGCGGTCTTGAGTCCGCTGAATGAAAAATCGTACGCGTCTTTCGTGCGCGCGCGCGGCAATTTGAACGCGCGTGGGTCGCCACTCTCCGCCGCTTTCTGAATTTCGGGTCCGCCGGGATAGCCCAGCCCGAGCAGCCGCGCGACCTTGTCAAAGGCTTCGCCCGCGGCGTCGTCAATCGTGTGCCCCAGCATTTCGTATTCGCCATGCCCGCGCATCAAAACAATTTCCGAATGCCCGCCACTCACGATGAGTGACACCAGTGGAAATGCTTCACTCAACGCGGGCTTGGACGGAGCGGAACCTGAGCG
>JBBSHK010000277.1:0-4917 GCA_038253185.1 Anaerolineae bacterium
AAGGAGATACAGTATGGCTCAACTGATCTACTCAGCGATCTCGTCACTCGATGGCTACATCGAGGACACAGAAGGCAAGTTTGACTGGGCAATGCCAGATGAGGAGGTGCATAAATTCGTCAACAGCCTCGAACGTGGGGCTGGCACGTATCTCTACGGACGCCGGATGTATGAGACCATGATGGTCTGGGAGACCGACCCCAACTTAGCCGCTGAGTCCCCACTCATGCGCGACTTCGCGGAGATATGGCAGGCAGCCGATAAAATCGTGTACTCCAAGACATTGGAGGCTGTATCCACTCGCAAGACGCAGATCGAACGAAACTTCGATCCGGAAGCAATTAAACAACTAAAAGGGGTTGCCAAGCATGATATTCTCATAGGGGGTCCTGATCTCGCCACACATGCCTTTCGATCAGGGTTGATCGACGAGTGCCATCTGTTCCTCACACCCATCATAGTCGGAGGTGGAAAACAGTCTCTCCCTGACAATGTCCGATTGGAGTTCGAGCTTTTGGAGGAACGCCGTTTTGGCAATGGCATGGTTTTCCTTCGTTATCGCGCGAGGCAGGGAAGAGCCACCTAACAAAGCGTGCACTGGACAAGTGCGGGCGTTGCCCACACTTTCAGGGATTCTGGCCCCAACGGCGGATTTGACGTCTGGTGGTTTTCCCCGCTAAATCCCGCACTTGCCAGTAACGCTTGCCGTTGTGTCCATCTTCGGAGGAATTAAGATAATTTGTTTTTGAGTATCTCAAAACGCATCCTTCGCCCTTCCTGATTCTTTCACGGAAGTGGAAATCGAATCCCCGCATGTTCCGAAAACGTTCGTTTTTGGAACGCCTCACTGCCCGCCATTTTCAAATTCAGTCTTCCTCTCAGCACGGAGTTCCACGACTCCGTTCCACAAACAGCGTCTCGCTCTTGCAAAGCGCGATGAGTTTTGGTACGCTTTCCTCCTATGCTCATCGGCTATGCGCGTGTGTCTACGCAAGATCAAACTCTGGATCTACAAAAGGATGCGTTACAAAAAATCGGCTGCACGCACATCTGCACCGATACCGCGAGTGGCAGCACCACCGAACGGCCCGGACTGAGTGAGGCACTGAAATTTCTGCGCGCGGGCGATGTGCTGGTGGTGTGGCGACTGGACCGACTCGGACGTTCCCTCCAGCACCTCATCGATGCCATTGCCCAGTTACACCGACACTCCATCGGCTTCAAGAGCCTAACCGAAAATATTGATACCACCACGCCGGGCGGAAAACTCATCTTCCATGTCTTTGGTGCACTGGCAGAGTTCGAGCGCGACCTGATTCGCGAACGCACCCAAGCCGGACTGGCCGCGGCTCGTGCGCGTGGGAAACGCGGTGGTCGACCTGCACTGTTGGATGAGAAAAAAAAGAAATTGCTCCAGTGCTTGTACGCGGACAAAAGCAATCGCGTTGCCGATATTCTGAATGCACTGCATATTTCCAAGTCCACACTCTATCGCTACATCAAACCCTCTTCGGAGTAGCATCAATGCTGAGTCACAAAGAGAGATGCTTCAAAACGCAACTCGCCCTTTCACTCGACCAACTGGTTCCAGAAGACCATTTCTACCGCGAGCTGGAAGCTAAACTCGATCTCAGTTTTGTCTACGACCTGGTCCAGAGTTCATATGCACCCTCACTTGGACGCCCCTCGATCGATCCCGTCGTCTTCTTCAAGTTGCAGCCCTGTGCTGAAAGGCACACAGGACTTTCAGCTGATTATGTTCTTTGAAGGGATTCGCTCCGAACGACAGTTGATGGAAACAGTCAATGTGAATCTGGCACATCGTTGGTATATCGGCTATGACCTCGACGAACCCGTGCCGGACCACAGCAGCTTGAGCAAGATTCGCACGCGCTATGGCCTTGAAGTGTTTCAGCTGTTCTTTGAGAAGGTCGTTGAATTGTGCGTTCAAGCGGGACTCGTGTGGGGCAAAGAACTCTACTTTGACGGCACGAAAATTCGCGCCAATGCAGACATTGATGGGCTGGTGCCGCGTTGGTATTGGAAAGCCAAGCAGCACGTACAGGCTCTCTTTCAAGAGCGACCAAGGAAAGTGGCAGAAGCGACTGACTGTGCAACCACAGCTAGCGAGTCAGCACCACACAGACGCGATTGGATGGTGAAGAAATATGATGGCACACGGCTCAACGAGAACGTTCCAGCAAACGATTCAGGACGCGCACCCACCGATCGGATACGGAACTGCGCTGGACGGGGTTCGGAGTCACCCTCTTCTGGACGAGTACGTTTTGCATAGTCTCATTATGGCATGTTCCGAAAATTAAACTGTGCGACGCCACACAACAAAAAGGTCTGGATGAACGAGCTTTATCCAGACCTTTTTGTAATGACCGCGCGGATCATCAACCAGTAGAACGCCCCGGGGTGAAAACTGCGAATCAACCCATCTGCGAGTACCGAAACAAACGCGACGAACCCTCCGAAGGCGCTGCCGAGAAAAACGGCGGCGATGACGATCGGCACCAAGTAACCGAGATGGACTTCAGGAACCTGTTGCACAAAATTCCACTCGGCGACGGCGATGGCGCCAGTCAAGCCGACCAGCAGACAATAGGAAGCATTCTGCCAGCCGCGCCGCGTTTGTTTTTGGAAACTTTTCGCGGCGACAGTACCGCGATTTTTGGGAACTGGCGTCAGGCGCAGGTGATCGCGTTGGCGATTTTGGCGAGCGCGCTATTTTTCTTAAATCGGAAGCTGACTCGATCAACTTCCGTCGCTGGAAGCATCAAGGCATTAGACCGAATTGATACAGGAATTTCAGAAGAGACCGCGCGCACCAGCGACCGGTGAACCCAATAGTGGAGATAATGCCAAAGACAACACCCCTTTCAAGTTGAAAGGGGTGTTGCTATTTAACTTTCTGTTGATCGAAAAGCAGAGTCGTTCAAGAATCAGCTGCGTCGTGTTGAGAAAGTGAGAGTCAAGCCCGCGATGAGCAACAAGCCGCCGACGAGCATTGCCCAGAATAAACTCGAAGTGAAACTACCGCCGGTCGTCGGGGCCGTTGTTGGCGCAGCGCCCATCTGTTCAATTGTCACCTTGGCGACGGGGTCAGTCCAGCCATGATCCGCCGCCGTCAAATCACCGCCGCCCTTGATGCCGGGGTGTGCTTTGATCGCTTCGGCAGGATTCGTCGCGACCGAGGCGTCTTGATTGCCGTTCGGATCGCCCGTCAGTTTGACGGGACCGAGCGCGCTGCATGGGTCAACAATGTCGACGCTTTTTTCGGTATTGTTTTCTCTACCCGCATCGTAACTATTCAGCATGAAGCTGGCGGAACCTGACGCGGGCAGACTGACGGAATCGAGTCCTGTAAAGCCATCGTTCGTGCAAATGAGCATCGTCGCTAGAGAGAACTTCTCGCCGGGCGCGCCCTTGATCATGAACGTGACTGTGTCGCTGAAATCGCCCACCTTCTTCCCGCTGGGCGTCAATGGCTTGCCGACATCGACGACATCAGTCGCTTTGCCGGACGCGTTGAGAAGATCGAACGCCGGTTTTTCGTTTCCGTCTTGTGCGATTGCCGCCAATTGATCCGTGGCGAGTTTGCCGACTTCAAAAACATGTGTGCCGTCTTGATGGGTCGCCGCGACGGGCGGCGAAAGGGGCTGCCCCTTCGTGAGATTCTGCAGCGTCACTTTGTACGTAGCACTTGCAGGTTCGGCGTACACCGCGCTGCTACCCAAAACCAGCAAGCCGAGCAGAAGCGCGATCATGCCAAGTGCTTTCTGAGAACGAGTTTGCATCGTGTTACTCCTTTGAGTGAATATACTATCGAGAATAAGAGCAATACTTTGCGCTCAGATTAGCTAATGCTTAAGTTTGTCTTACGCCTTGAGCGGACTGGAAATTCGCGCTGACCGCAGCGAACGCGCTGCGGAGCAATTGGGCATGAGGTTAGTGACGGGCGATCTGCCGGGTTAGAATAAGCGGGTTGCTATTGCGATCTTGGCGCGTAGATTTTCGAGTCAGGTCGAAAAGCCGCCCACGCGAACCAGAAATAGTCGCCGTGAACGATTGACGCCAACTGCTTGCCTCTTAGCGGACCTTCAACTGCCTGCCCGGTTATATCCCATGTGCTCTGCGTCTCATGGTCCAAAAAATTTTCGCCGCGCGCTTCAAAGGTGAGCCGCTTGCTGTCCACGCGCGCATCAAACACTCCCGTCGCGCCAATGTCGCGCCCTCGATTGACGTAAACCCCGTCGAGCGCTGAGGCGGTCCCCGCCTTCCAAAAAATTACCACCGGCTGATTTCCAACTACATCGTTCACGACGCGCTGCTGTGTCAAGACAATGTACGGATACACGGTCACCGCGTTCGCTTGTTGCACGATCACGATGCGCTCGAACGGTTTGAGCGCGCCCGGCGTCTGCGGGCCTGCGTACAAGAATGGCGACTCGCTCGTATCGTAACCGGTGTACGGGTTCACACCATAACGCCGCGACATGCCGGTCTCTTGCGACAGTACTTTGCCATCAGGAAAGCGCGTTTTGAAGTCACCAAATGAAATGACTTGCGATGGCAGCATCGTCAATTTCATCCCAACTCGATCCCCTATAATTGCTTCACCCGTCAATTGCTGCCACCACGATTCGGTAGTCGAATCGTACATCACCAGATCGCTGTAATGCAATTTGCCAGTGGTGCCGAATGTCGGCACCTGCCCGGCCACGGTGCGCTCGAACACAATCGCCGAATTGCACAACGGGCAATAAGTGATGACGACAGGCATTCCGCCGATCTCGTCATTCGCGATTTCATGCCAGATCAGAATCTGAATCGGGTAAGCGCGGTTCTCGCCGTTGTGCGAAAGCAGAATGACCGGCTCGTTGTCTTTGAGCCAGTCGCTCGCTTGCG
>JBBSHK010000278.1:0-4911 GCA_038253185.1 Anaerolineae bacterium
GCTCCTTTTCACTGAATTAGGACGCGCAATGTTGACAGACTATATTAACGCGGCAATGCGCCAAGCCAAATATGAAATTCTCTCGGACGATGGCAGCTTTTATGCTGAGATTCCCGGATTTCAGGGTGTATGGGCGAATGCCAAGACACTGGAAGAA
Source organism: Anaerolineae bacterium (assembly GCA_038253185.1). Classification (GTDB taxonomy): domain Bacteria; phylum Chloroflexota; class Anaerolineae; order UBA4142; family SHND01; genus JBBSHK01. Next base: position 158 of record JBBSHK010000278.1, read on the forward strand.
TGTCGAGAGGAATTGAAAGAAGTGTTGGAAGAGTGGATTGTATTAGGTCTTCGGCTGGGGCACAAGCTGCCGATTGCAGATAGCATCGAGCTTGGTAATGTGCGTGAAGTTGTGTAATGCCGAAGTTTGGACCGATAAAGCGGAAAGACTTGATCCGCTACTTGAGAGAATTGGAGTTTGAAGGTCCTTTAGTGGGGCGTAAACGCGAGTTCATGATCAAAGGACAGACCAGAGACGCAATGTGCAACTTATTCGCGTTTTCAACTGTCATTTCGAGGAGCGCAGTCTGCGACGAGAAATCTCAGCGTGAGGCGCATCGAGATTTCTCACTTTGTTCGAAATGACAAAAAGAGTTGCACATTAGGTACCAGAGTTGTAATTCCCAATCTACATTCAGTGAGTGGGAAAAACTCTGAATAAAATTATTTGCGGAGCGAACAACTCCGCTGCATTTTTGTTTCTTGGCGCCAACCTGAAATTCATTTGTACACGCGCGGCACACGCGCCGAGATCGTCGTCACCACTTCGTAATTATTCGTTCCAACTTTTTCCGCCACCTCTTCGGCGGAAATTTTTTCATCGCCCTGCGCGCCAATCAACACGACTTCAGCTCCCGGTTGCGCCTCGGGAATATTTGTCACATCAATCATCGACTGGTCCATACTCACGCGCCCGACAAGCGGCGCGCGCTGCCCTCGCACCAACACCTCGCCGTAATTTTTCGGACCGCGCCGAAATCCATCCGCATAGCCCACCATAATCACGCCGATGCGCGACGCGCGCATCGTCTCGAAAGTACTACCATAGCCGATGAACGTGCCGCGCGGCACCTCGCGCACGAGCGCCAGATGAGTCTTGAACGACAGCGCGGACTCGAAATCTTCTGGTGCTCTGACTTCGGGCGAGGGATCCAAACCGTACATCAATATCCCACTGCGTGCCAGATTCAGGCGCGCGGCTGGAAGCGAGATGGAGGCCGAGCTATTCGAGGCGTGATAGTACCTTAATCCGAGACCCGCGCGTTCAAGCTCGTCAATCACGCGCTGGAACAACGCGAGTTGATTTGCCGTATATGCGCGTCCCCACCCCGCGATCCCGCGCGCATTGGGATCATCCGCTACGGCAAAGTGCGTAAAGATGCCTTCGATTTCAAGCACGCCATCTCGGCGTAATTCGCGAATTAACTCGACTGCTTCATCGGGGCTTGTACCGAGCCGCGTCATCCCCGTGTCAATTTTGAGGTGAACACGTAGGCGTGGGGCGAGAGCACGCGCCGCTTGAGAAATTGTGTTTGCCGCGTCACGCGAGGCGACGGTGAGTCTCAGATTATTCTCAACTGCCGCGGGCACCCATTCCGCCAGAGTCGCGCCCGAAATAAAAATATTCGCGTCGATGCCCGCCGCGCGCAATTCCAGTGCTTCGCCCACCGATACCACGCCAAGCCAGCTCGCGCCGCCGCGCAGTGCCGCGCGCGCCGATTGAACCGCGCCGTGACCATACGCGTTCGCTTTCACCATCGCCATCAGCTCGGTGGGCGCGCCGATGATTTCTTTCAAACGACGCGCGTTATTTTCGATCGCGCGCGAGTTGATCTCAAGCCAGGCGGGACGGAGGGGAATGTTGGATGGAGGAGTGTCCATTATTTTCGATTCAGTTCATAAATAAAGCGTAGCCCTTGCAGCGTGAGATGGCGATCGACAATATCGAACACGCGCGTCTCATTCACGATCAAATCAACTTGTTCACCAGTGGCAATCACGCGCGCCTGCGCACCGAGTTCTTTTTTCAAACGCGCAACCATTCCCTCAACCAATCCGACGTAGCCATAAATCAATCCCGATTGCACCGAGTTGATCGAATTTTTTCCGATAACATTCGGCGGCTCTGGCGGCGCAAGCTCGACCCGCAAGAGTTGCGCGGTGGAACGAAAAAGCGCGTCGGCGCTGAGCGCGATGCCGGGCGCAATCGCGGAGCCGAGATAATCACCATTCTCGCCAATCGCATCGAAAACGGTCGGACCGGAAAAGTCAATCACGAGCGCGGGCGCGCCGTACAATTTCAGCGCGGCGAGCGCATTTGCCACGCGGTCGGCGCCAACTTCGCGCGGATTGTCGGTACGAATGCGTACCCCGGTTTTCACGCCGGGACCAACGACGAGCGGCGACCACTTGAATTGACGCTGGCACAATTCCTGAAACGTCGTCACCATCGGTGGGACGGACGAGGCAATCGCGCCGCCTTCAAAATCGAGCGTAGTGCCCGACTGACGCAGCAAATTTTTCAGCAGCACCGCGTACTCGTCAGGCGTTCCTTCGACGCGCGTGGTCACGCGCCACGAGGCGCGCAGTTCCGCGCGGTCGTACACACCGAGGTTGATGTGCTGATTGCCAATGTCGAAGAGAAGGATGGAAGACATTGTGAATGCTGAAGGATGAATGGTGAATTGAAGATCGGTTTCCGAGAAAAAATTATGACTCTGTGCTCCCCGCATCTCCCTGTTAAACCAGATCTTGAATTGACGGAACGCCGCCCAAGCTCTTTGCCGCTTTGACGCCGCGCACGATTGCGGTGGCGACGACTTCCGCTGCGGTGTGACCAATTGCATCCAAGTATGCAGATTCGACCTCGCCTGTCGCCAGAATGAAAATCGTATCGCCGTCGAATAGCGTGTGCGATGGTCGCGTCGCTCGCGCAATGCCGTCATGCGCCATCATCGCGACGATGTTCACTTGTTCTCTCGTGAGCCGCGCGTTGGTGGCGACCACGCCGATGGTCGTATTCGCTACGCGCGTGTTGAGCATCTGCGCGAGGTCTTGTTTGATCGCGTTCGCCGAATCGAGCCAACCGTTGCCCTCGGGTTTGCGCGCGCCCGCGATAATTTCATTCGAGGTCGGATCAACGACATCGCCAAAGCAATTTACTGCCACGAGCGCGGCGACCATCACGCCGTCGCCGATTTGTTGTGAACTGCTGCCGATGCCGCCTTTCGTAGCGAAATGGGGTCCGAGCAATTTGCCCACCGTCGCGCCGGTGCCCGCGCCGACGCTGCCTTCGCCGAACGCGAGCCGATTCGCATTCTGACACGCGAGGTATCCGGCATTCGCATCGGGTCTCACGTTTGCATTGCCAATACCGAGATCGAACAAAACGGCGGCGGGCACAATCGGCACACGCGCGGCGCCGGTCTCAAAGCCAATGTTTTGTTCCTCCAGAAAACGCATCACGCCCGCCGCCGCGTCGAGTCCGAACGCGCTGCCGCCGGTTAATAGAATCGCGTGCGCGCGTTCCACGAGATGACCGGGGCGGAGCAAATCTGTTTCGCGCGTGCCCGGCGCAGGACCGCGCACATCCACTCCCGCGATCGCGCCATCGCGCGGCGCGAGCACGACCGTGCAACCGGTGACGTTTTCTAAATCGGTGTAATGCCCGACGCGGATTCCTTCGATGTCGAGGAGTGAGTTGGTCATATACAGGAGTGAGCGCTGAGTAATGCGGACTGAGTAGCCAAAACCTTAAGACTCATTGCTCAGTCCTTATCGCTCGGCACTGAAGATTGACGCCGCGCGCGCTTCGTTCTATAATCCGCGTGAGGCTAGTATGGCAATCTTGATCTTTCTCGGCATTCCAATTTTAATCTGGGCAGTGATTATGATTCTATCGCTGCCGGTCGTCGTCGCACCGCGCGAAGAAAAACCCGGCTTGTGGGAATTATATCCCGACGGTGCGCCTCAATTCAAACTCGACTATAGCGGCAAGCTCTGGGTCGACAAGCGGCGCAAGGGATATTTCAAGACGCTGCGTCGTCCGAATATTCCACCCGATGAACCGTCATAAATAAATGAACAATGGACAATGCACAATATTAATCAACCGCATTGTCCAACGTTCATTATTCATTGTTCATTGTTTCTCAGCTGGGCAAGAAGGAACTCGCTACCAACAGCGCAGTCAAAACCAACAGTACGATCGTCGTTCCCCACCCCAAAACATTCGCCGCCGCCGAATTCACGCGCGTCCCGAGCAGCCGCCGATTGTTCGCCAGCCGCAGCATCAACACCAAAAGCACCGGCAGCAAAATTCCATTCAGGTCATAGACCAGCACCAAAAATAAAAAGAGCGGCGCGCCCGGTATCAATGCCACCAGCGCGCCAATCACGATCAACGCGGTGTAGATGCCATAAAACACTGGCGCGTCTTTCCATTCTTGATTGACGCCCCGTTCCCAACCGAACGCTTCGCAAATCGCATACGTCGTCGAGAGCGGCAGGATCGACGCCGCGAGCAGCGACGCGCCCAACAGCCCGATGCCGAATAATTGTTCCGCGAGTGGACCCGCGATGGGCGCGAGCGCTTGCGCGGCTTGAGCGGCGGACTCGATGTTGTGCACTCCTTTTTCGTAAAGGGTCGCGCCCGTCGCCACAATAATAAAGTAGGCGAACGCGCCGGACAAGACGACGCCGAGCACCGTTTCCAAAATCGCCGATTTGTATTCACTCAGCTTGGTGCCCCGGTCGACGATGGTGGCGGAGAGGGTGAATTGCATGTACGGGCTGATGGTCGTGCCAATGGTCGCGATCGCGAGCAGAAAAAATTCGCGGTCGGGTCGGATGCTTGGAATGAACGTGCCGCGCAGCACCGCGCCCCAATCCGGTCGCACGACAATCGCAGAGATGATGTAGACCACGAACACGAATGAGATCGAAAGAAAAATTCGTTCCGCCCATTTGTAACTGCCGCGCACCACAATCCACCAC
>JBBSHK010000279.1:0-4909 GCA_038253185.1 Anaerolineae bacterium
CTCTGAGATGCATTGGAGAAACCGTCAAACGCAACCGATTCCCTTCAATGAAAGCGCAGTCTCACTGTCCGCTCCCAGCAACCCAAGCACTTTATCACTGCGATCGGTCAACGAAGCCTCATTTACCCAATGTGCAACTCTTTTTGTCATTTCGAACAAAGCGAGAAATCTCGATGCGCCTCACGCTGAGATTTCTCGTCGCAGACTGCGCTCCTCGAAATGACAGTTGAAAACGCGAATAAGTTGCACATTGCGTCTCATTTATTTATGTCAGACTATCGTAACTCTTGACTCGCCGCTGAGGCAAAGTGTTTGGTATCAACCGGGGAAAATATTTGAGCGACGGAGGTCTTCCAGATCTGCCTGAAACAGATACACGAGTATCGCCGACCTATTTTATTCTGTACTGCTTCCTTGTCAACTACGCGCAGGAGAGGGGATTGGTCAACCTCGAAGAGATATTTGTTTGTCATTTCGAGCGCAGCGAGAAATCCATTCAAGCAGCGTAGAGATTTCTCCTTGCTCCGCTCCTCGAAATGACATTAGCATCTCTGCGCTATTGACCACTCCCCAGGAGAGCTTACATTAGAATTCGATTACGAGCGATTAACTAGCCGCCCTTCTAGACGCTGCCGCCCCATCGTGTCACTGGGTTCCGCAACACTCCGATGGGCAAAATCTCAATCTCTACTATGTCGCCGTTCTCCAACGCTTCCGTTTGCGGCACAAAGATTCCTGTGCCAGTGCACAAAACACTGCCGCCCGGTATCGGATTGTCGCGCACGAGGTAATCGACAAGTTCTTCCAAGCGGCGCGCCAGCCGCGCGGTGTTGACCATCTCTTCAAAAATGGTTTCGCCGCTGCGTTCGACGCGACAGCGCACCTCCACCTTGTATGGGTCCGGAATTTCGTCGGGAGTCACGAGACTGGGTCCCAGCGCGCACGCGCCGCGAAAAATTTTCGCCTGCGGCTGAAACAATGCGCTCACGTTGCGAATGTCGCGCGCGGTCACATCATTCGCAATCGTGTACGCGACGATGTCGCCGCGATGTCCCAACACCAGCGCCAGTTCCGGCTCGGGCGCGGTAAAGTCGGAATCGCGTCGCACGCCGATGGGCGTATTCGGTCCGACGCAGCGCGCGGCTGTGGCTTTGAAAAAAATTTCAGGACGCGTATGATCATCGTCTGACGCGCTCGCGCCATCGCGCAGGTACGTGTTGCCCGCGCCCCACACTTCGGGAGGAATGATCGGCAGTGCGAGATGCGGCACGAATGGATCGCGCGGGACGTCGAGTTCGCGCCACGCGTAAACGGCGCGCGGCGCGGCGCTCAATTGATGCTCGACAAATTCCTGCAGCGTAAAATCGCCGACTGCCGCGTGCTCGATGAAATCATTCGTGCTCTTCAGTCCCGCCTCGGGCATCGTGATGTCGATGACATTCTCCCCGCGCACGAGACCGACGCGATAACCCAGATTCGGTCGCCAGAATTGAACCAGCTTCACAAGAATATTTTAACAAAGAGGAGACAAAAAAAATAGAGGGGAGAAGAAAAGTGCTGGGCACTGAGGACCGAGCACTGAGAGATTTTTTTCTCACGCATTGCTCAGTCCTCAGTCCTTATAATGCCTCAGCGCGGGAACAGCGTACGCGGTGAGCGCAACGAGCAGCACGGTAGCAATTCCGCCGGTGATGACCGCGAACGGCGCGCCGAGCAAGGTCGCCGCGATGCCTGCTTCCATTTCACCCAATTGGGGTCCGCCCATAAAGAAAATCATATTGATCGAAGTCATGCGCCCGCGTAAATTGTCCGGCGTGACGAGTTGGCGAATCGTCTGTCGCAAGATCGTGCTCACCGTATCGCCCGCGCCGACGAGCATCAGGAAAAAGACCGAGAGCAGAAATAAATTCGACAGACCGAACAACACCGTCGCGAGTCCGTACAGCGAGACCGACGCGAGCAGGATCGCGCCTTTGTGTTTAATGTCGCCGAGTAGCGACACGATCGCGCCGGTCACCACCGAGCCAATCGATTCCGCCGCGCTGAGAAAGCCATAGCCCTCCGCGCCCACGTGCAAAATATTCGTCGCAAAGATTGGCAGCAGCGTATTCGCACCGGCGAAAAAAGTCGCGAGGAAATCGAGCAGCATCGTCGAAAAAATTATTTTTGAGTTGCGCACAAAGCGAAAGCCCTCGCGCAGCGCGTGAAGGTTGAACAGCTGTCCATTCGCCTCGACCTGCGGCTTGGGTCGCGCGTGCATCAACACCAGCGCAGCAATGACCGCGAGGAACGACACCGCATTGATCCAGTAGATGACGCCGACTCCGTATGAACCAATCAAAATTCCCGCCAGCCCCGGACCGACAATCGTCGCGATTTGGAAAACGATGCTGCTCAGGGTCAGTGCATTGGTCAGATGCTCACGCGGCACGAGGTTGGGAATCAGCGATTGGCGCGCGGGCATATCGAACGCAAGCGCCGCGGCAGCGACCGCGCTCAGGCCATAAATTGCGAGCGGGGTTACGACACCGCGCATCGTCACGATACCCAAGCTGACGGCGACCAGCATCATCGTCGTCTGTGTCACCAACATCACGCGCCGCCGGTCACGCGTATCCGCGACCACGCCGCCCACTAATGAGAAAAAGACAATCGGAATCAAACGCGCCAGCCCGATCAAGCCCAACGCGAGCGGCGCGCGCGTCAACTCCCACACATGCCAATTGATCGCGACCGTCTGCATCTGCGAACCGGCGACCGAGATCAACTGCCCAAACCATATCAGCCGAAAATCGCGACTTTGTAGCGCAATGAAGGGTGAGAGACGCGACGGAGTTTCTTTAAGCGAAGGTGAAATGGAATTCATTCAAATCCGCTCAGCAAGCAATTGTCCATTATCCATTGTTTTCATTTCCATTGCGTTAAAATCGTTTCGCGCTGAAACAAGCGTGCGCCGATGTACAGCACTGCCGCGTCGATGAGCAGCATGGCAAACGCGCCCGCAATGAAAGTTAATGAATTCAACAGAACCAGTCCGGTGGTCTGTCCCACTCCGAGCAAGACGACGGGCAGGACAATGATCCCCACCATTTGCTGCGCGACCCGGACATCATTCACGCGCGAGGAAACGATGATACCGAGGTTCACCGCAAAGAGCGCGAATAACGGCGCGAGCAGAATCATTGCCAAAAGCCACATCGGGTCGAACAAACGCGCATACACCACGTCACTCGTCACGATCAGGCGCGCGCCGATCAAAAACAAAACGTAGGTGACCCACGTGGTCAGTATGGCAGGCACCACCGCGGCGATTCCCTTGCCAAGTAAAAGTTCGGCCGTCCGTACCGGCGTCGCCAGCAGGGGTTCGAGGCTTTTCAATTCCTTTTCGCCGATGATGCTGTACGCGGCGATCGAGACCGGGATCAGCAGCGGCATCATCAGAAAAAAAGTCAGGAACTGTTGAAGGATCAAGAGCTGCAAAAATTCGATTCCGGAAATATCCGCCAGCGCAGGTGAAATGCTGCGCATACGCGCGAGCTGATCGGGCGGTATTCTCACACTGCCCGCCGTCGAACCCGCCGCGGCGAGAATCGCCAGCGGCAGCAGCAGGAACAAGATCGGTGGCAAGAAAATCGTCACCAGCAGCAGCGGATTTTTTCGGATCTCAAGTACTTCTTTCGCGACAATGGCGCGCACGCGTGTTAGATTCACTTCGAGTCACCCCCTCCCTCCCCTTCCCCCGTCTTACGGGAGAGGGAAGCGGTAGGGGTCTTGATTAAATTCAGATACACTTCTTCGAGCGAGTGCTGCTCCTCGGTCACCTGTTGAATCGCCGCGCCAACTTGAACGAGCCGCGCCACAATCAGCGGCGTCATCGCGTTGGGGTCCTCCAGCGCAATCGAGAGATGATCGCCGTCGCGCCGAAGGTCGCGGATAAAATCAAAGTGCCGAACCGAGTCCACCTGCGCGTCGTCCAGCGCCCGCGCGCGAATCATCACGCGTCGCCCGTACAACTTGTGGCGGAGGTTCTCCGGCGTATCGACCTGAATCAATTTTTGCTTCATCACGCCGATGCGGTCGGCGAGACGGTCGGCTTCGTCGAGATTGTGCGTGCACAGAAAGACCGTACGTCCTTCGCCCTTTAGCTCTGCTACAAAGTCGCGCACCACCTTTGCCGCTTCGGGATCGAGGGCGCTCGTCGGTTCGTCGAGAAAAACCACGTCGGGTTCGTGCAGCAGCGCGCGCGCGATCGCGAGTTTCTGTTTCATCCCTTTGGAAAAACCGCCGACCGGCTCGGCGCGGCGCGTCCACAAACCCAGCAGTTCGAGATAACGGCGCACCTGTTTTAGCGCGGCGTCGGGCGCGAGACTGTACAGCTGCGCGAAATAATTCAAGTTCTGCTCCGCGCTCAATTTTTCATACAACCCCGGCGATTCTGTGAGAATCCCGATGCGCCCGCGAATCTCATTACTCTGCGCGCCGACCTGATAGCCCGCGACGGTGGCATCGCCGCGAGTCGGCGCGATGAGACACGCCAGCATTCGCACAGTCGTCGTCTTGCCGGCGCCATTCGGTCCGAGCAACGCGAAAATTTCGCCGCGCTTGACACTCAGGCTCAAATCATCGACCGCGAGATTTCCGTTAAATTGTTTGGTCAGTCCATGGGTTTCGATCATGGGTCAATTGCTGGCAGACAGCCGTGCCGTACAAAAAATTAGGGCGGTCGCGCGTTGCTTCAACAGCGCGCGACCGCCCTGTATTCCCCATCCGCCTAATAATGATGCGGTATCAGAAGGTACATATCGGTGTAGAGCCAATTCCAATTCGAGATACCGTTCACCGCGGCGAGATAGGATACGCTCCAGCCATACCGCGCGGCGATGCCCGTGAGCGTGTCGCCGGCTTTCAC
>JBBSHK010000280.1:0-4900 GCA_038253185.1 Anaerolineae bacterium
TCGGCACCGGGCGCTTGGCGCACGCGCGGATAATTCCACCCATTAGCTTCTGCCGGTCGAATGCCTCGCGCCGTCCGTCCTGTTTGATCACCATCAAGCTCGTCTGCGCGACGCGCTCGTAGGTTGTAAAACGCTTTTTACAATTGAGACACTCGCGTCGACGTCGAATCGTTTCATCCGACTCACGGGTGTCAATGACTTTGCTATCGTCACGCGCACAATAAGGACAGCGCATAAGTCTCGGACTCCTCTCGGTGTAAAGCTACAGGCAACTGATCTCAAACCGGCGATTCTGAAAAGCGTCTCTGCAGATCGGGCGGAGCGTCGCGTCGAAACGCGAATTAATATTTCTTGCGATGAGCTGGGGTGAAAAATAGGGTGTGAGCTTGTGCTCAAACCCTATATGTCGTACTCTTCTATTGTGACCCCCAACATCTTGTAGAGGCGATACCGAGTTTAGCACAAACGTGATCGAATTACAAGAGCTTCACCTTAAAAAAATCTTACAAGTAGAAAATTCGTGCCGACAAAAATTCAGTAACGCGAAAAAATTAAACCGCGCGCCGCAAAAAAAGAGAACTGGGGTCCCACAACCCCAGTTCTCCGCCGGTTTCCGCGCGCTGCACAACCCCGCGCCCGTTCGCAGGGACGCCTCCCGTGAATGACGCGAGTTAGAAGCGAGCGGTTCGAACGCGTCGAAAAAGTTCCAACTCAACTATCGCGGCGCGGTCAGCACCCCAGCGCCCAGCCCAATTGCCGCGAGAATAGTGCCGAGCACAATCAGGACGATGAATACGATCACGCCGACAATAATCGCGGTGAGTATGGCTTTGGTCGTGTCGAATTCAGCAGCTTCACGGATGCCGATCACGTTTCCAATAATGCCAAGGATCGCGCCAATCAGACCACCGATGACGGGAATGATCCCGAGAATCGTAAAGATTCGCGTGTAACCGAAGACGCGCAGCATTTCACCCGTGTTGGTCTTGCCCTGGAAGAAAGTGGTCGCGACAAAAGCCGTGAGCCAGCCACCGATGAGCCAGCCGATGAGCGCGGCGATCAGCGAACCAATCGCGCCGGTGACTGCACCGCCCGCGGTATTTCCGCCCGCCGAGCTACTGACAAAAAGTCCACCGACAAGTCCGGTGATCAGTGAGACCACCACCACGATGATCGCCGCCTGCATCGTCCCGGTCGTGTCGTCGGCAATCTCGCGATACACCGGTGCCTTGAGTGTGACAACACCGATCAGCCGGTCGACCAAGCCGCTGCTCGTTCGAGGCGCCATCATGGTAGGTGGCGTACTTTGCATAGTCATAATGATCTCCTCTTTGAGAAAAATTTTTTAGCGCGGAAAAATTTCTAGCCGCGCTTGCGCAAGAACGCGGGAATATCAATATCCTCGCGATCAAATTGCCGTACGGGAAAATCGATGGTCTTTTTGCCGGGTGCCGCGACCGTGTTGCCTTGCGTAACGCCCGCGCCCGCCTGTCGCTTGGCAATGGATTGGAAGCCGGTGGCGATCACCGTAATGCGAACCTCGTCCTTCATCGTCGGATCGATCACCGCGCCAAAGATAAGATTCACGTCGGGGTCGGCAACGCGGCGCACGATCTCTGCGGCTTCGTACACTTCGTGCAAGGTCAGGTCTTCGCCGCCGGTGACATTAAAGAGCACGCCGCGCGCGCCGTCAATGCTCACATCGAGCAGCGGAGATTTGATTGCCATTTCCGCCGCCGCGACCGCGCGGTTTTCACCACTGCCGCGACCGACTGCCATCAACGCCGCGCCACCTTCGCCCATAATGGTCTTGACGTCCGCAAAGTCGAGATTGATCAGACCGGGAACGGTGATCAATTCACTGATACCCTGAATGCCCTGTCGCAGCACATCGTCGGCGAGACGAAACGCGGATTGGAGCGACGCCTTTTTGTCCACGATGTCGAGCAGGCGATCGTTGGGAATAATGATGAGGGTATCGACATTCTCTTTCAAATTCGCCAGCGCCTCTTCTGCCACGCGGCGGCGCTTCGCCCCCTCGAAGGTGAAGGGTTTTGTCACGACTCCGATCGTGAGCGCGCCCGACTCACGCGCGATTTTCGCGATGACCGGCGCAGCGCCGGAACCGGTCCCACCGCCCATACCGGCGGTGATGAAGACCATGTCCGCCTCTTTGATCGAGTCGCGCAGGTCATCGGAGGATTCTTCTGCCGATTTCGCGCCGCGTTCGGGGTCGCCCCCTGCGCCCAAGCCGCGTGTCAGCTTGTCGCCGATGCGAATTTTTTGTGGTGCTTCCGAATGAATTAACGCCTGCGCGTCGGTATTGACCGCGAGGAATTCGACGCCCTTGAGCCCCTCGGCAATCATCCGGTTTACGGCATTCGTACCACCGCCGCCGACGCCCACCACCTTGATGTCGGCAAAATTTTCGATCCCGTTAAAAGACGGCTCCATGCGTTTGCCTCCTATTTTGGTTGCGTCAGAGCCTTTATTCTTTTCCATGTGAATTGCCTCTCTTTGGATGAGATACTAGACTGGGGCTCTAAATCTGCGACCGAGGATTGTATCCTACATATAGGCAGAGAAATTTCGGTATGCCCTATATCTAGGAGATGTCGCATATTATAAGCCCTACAAATTACTATGTCAATACCCAATTCAAAAGTTGAACAAAATTGCCTCACCATCCAATCTTCACCGCGAGCGCGAGCGTGAGCAGTGTTAATACAACTCGCAATAGCAGTGCGACCGCAGGTCCGCGCGCGAGGGCGGGACGATTCCACCGACGCGTGGCGAACCGACTGACGCGGGATGCTTTGGCGAGCACCCATAGTGGCGCGATGATGGCGCGCCCGCGAAATGAATTGCGCGAAAACGGCATCATACGCTTTCGCCCTGTTCCGGCAGCAAGGCACTGCGCAGCCAATTGCCTATGCCGAGGAATGGTTTCAACAGGTTAAAGCGCGGGCGATTATGACCCTGCTCCGCGGCGCCGGTGAGTTGCAGCGCCTGCTCTTCGTTTCGCCGCAAGCCCCAACGCACCAACCCCACACTGGTCGCAAAGGTCGGCGACGAAATGCGGTCGGTCATACCTGACATCTCTTGCGGCTCGCCGATTCGCACCGGCAGATCCAGAATTCCGCGCGCGAAGGATTTCATTCCGGCAAGCTGCGCCGTGCCGCCGCACAGCACCACGCCCGCGGGCAAAAGCCCATCGTAGCCCGAACGCTTGATTTCGGTGAGCACCATTTCGAGGATCTCATCTGCGCGCGCGTGAATAATTTCCGCGACTTCGCGGCGAGACACGATGCGCCGTTCCTCGTCGCCGAAGGACGCCAACTCGACGATTTCTGCTTCGCGTGTGTCCTCGACCAACGCGGTGCCGTACTTCATCTTGATTTCTTCCGCCGCACCGAACGGGGCGCGCAAGCCGACCGCAAGATCGTTGGTGATGTGCAAACCGCCGATGGGTAGGACCACCGTGTGCCATACGCTGCCGTCGATGAAAATCGCAATGTCCGTCGTCCCGCCACCAATGTCCACCAACGCGACCCCCATCTCGCGCTCGGCAGGCGTCAGCACCGCTTCGCCCGCGGCGATCGGTTCGAGCACGAGCGAGGTCACATGCACGCCCGCCGATTCGACCGCCTTGTACAAATTCTGAATCGAGGCGAGCGCGCCGGTGACAATGTGAGCTTCGACTTCGAGACGAAAGCCCATCATGCCCATCGGATCACGCACACCGTCCTGACCGTCGAGCGTATAACCACGCGGGATCGCGTGGATGATTTCACGATTGTCGGGAACGGCAATCGCCTCTGCCGCTTCCATCGCGCGCTCCATCACGTCCAGCGTCACGCCGCGACCATGGGGCACGCCCGCGACGCCGCGCGAATTCACGGACGAGATGTGCGCGCCCGCCAGCCCGACGTATGCGCCTTCGATGGACATATTCGCCATCCGCTCCGCCTGTTCCACTGCGAGCGCGATAGATTGCGCGGCGAGCTTGACATCCACCAACACTCCTTTCCGCAAGCCATTGCTCGGCGCAATGCCCGCGCCTAAAATTCTCACGCCGCCTTGTTCGGTGGCTTCTCCGATCAACGCGCACGTTTTGGTTGTGCCGACATCCAGTGCTGCAACCGGTATACTCATTGGCGTCTACTCCTTCTGCAAAAGAAAAATAGTTGGACACGACGAGGATGGGTTCCTCCATCGGTCATTACTTTTTCAGTACGACTTCCTGGTAATAAGGCAAGCCGTTGCCCAGATCAATAAACGCGACCGCGCGGTGCTCCTTCACAATTTGCGCGGTCACAATTTTCAATGCCGCGAGCTTGTCCGCCATCTGATTCGCGTTACCAAAATAAATCAGCCAGCCGTGTTCGTCACGAATCGCGAGTCCATGCGCGCGCGACCACTCGAAATTGCGCGGGCTATTCTGCCACGCATTCCGCAAGCTCACTGCGGTATTGAACGCGCCCGCGTTCACACGTTCACCAACGCGCACCAGCTCCTCGTCCGCGTCTTTCAGCGAAAAAAGCCCCGGCAGGTTACCGCGCACGCGCAGCGCAATACCATCGTCGTCCACCCAATATTTTTCGCCATGCGCCTCCCAGAGAAAGCGCGGCTGTCGCTCGACAATGCGCGCGTGGACCTGGTTCGGCAGCACGAGTGAGACCTGAGCCGCTTTGACTTCGGGAAGTTTCTCGAGAGCGTTTGCGATTTCGGATGGGTTCAAATAGAAAATGTTCTGCCCCCGAATCGCCGCCGCCGCTTCGACCTCAGCGGGGGACAAGAGATGGGTTCCATTCGCAGACAACTCGCCGACAAAGAACGCGGGCGAATTCAACAGTTGGTAGAGGGCGAATACAAGTCCGACCATCAGGACGGCGGCAAA
>JBBSHK010000281.1:0-4898 GCA_038253185.1 Anaerolineae bacterium
GGTTTAATGTTCCCCGAGCACGATATGCTCGGCGTGGATATTGTCATCCCCGACGTGAGTTATCTGGTGCAGAATCGCGAAAAGATTCGCGGGCTGATCATCACTCACGGTCACGAAGACCACATCGGCGCGCTGCCCTATATCCTGCCGCAACTCAACGTTCCGCTCTATGCGACTAAACTCACCGTCGGTCTCATTCAGGTCAAGTTGAAAGCGAACAAGATTCGCGACGCGATCATCAACACCATCACCCAGCACGACCGGATCGAACTCGGTCCGTTTCAGGTCGAAACATTTCACGTCAGCCATTCGATTCCTGACGGCGTAGGGTTAGCAATCACGACGCCGCTCGGTTGCGTGGTACATTCGGGCGATTTCAAATTTGATCCCAGTCCGGTGGATGGACAACTGACCGATTTCGCAAAACTCGCGGAGGTGGGCGGGCGCGGTGTGCTCGCGCTCTTGAGCGACAGCACCAATGCCGATTCGCCTGGACACACGCCTTCTGAAGAAATTATTCGCGAAACTTTTACGCGGATTTTTGCGCTCGCCGCCGGACGCATTATTGTCGCGACCTTCGCCTCCAATTTCTCGCGCATCCAACAAGTAATTGATGCCGCAGAACGGTTCGACCGCAAGGTGGCGATTGTCGGTCGCTCGATGCAGGACAATGTGCGGATGGGCGTCGAGTTGGGTTATCTGCGCGCGCCCGCGAATATTTTCATCCGTCCAGACGAATTGAACCAGTACGCCGCGAACGAAATCGTCATCGCCTGCACCGGCGGACAGGGCGAACCGACCAGCGCGCTCGCGCGAATGGCGAATCGCGATCATCGTCAGGTCAGCTTGAATCAGGGCGACACAATAATTCTCTCGGCGAGCGCGATTCCCGGCAATGAAGAACTGGTGAACCGGACCTTGAACAATTTATTCCGCGAGGGCGTACAAGTCTATTATGACCGTCTGGTGAATGTGCACGTCTCGGGTCACGCCAGCCGCGAAGAACAAAAGTTGATGCTCAATCTCGTACGTCCGAAATATTTCATTCCCATTCACGGCGAATATCGTCATCTCGTTTTGCACGCGCGACTCGCCGAGTCGCTGGGCGTGAGCCGCGAAAATATTTTTGTGGTCGAGAATGGCGCGGTGATCGAGTTCGACGAAAGCGGACAGGGGCGCGTCTTGAAAGAACCGGTGAGCGCGACCGACGTGCTGGTGGATGGACTGGGCGTGGGCGATATCGGCACGGTCGTGCTGCGCGATCGTTACCATCTTTCGCAGGACGGATTCTTTATCGCGATGGTCGGGATCGACACCCATTCGGGCGACATCGTTTTTGGTCCCGAGGTCGAAACGCGCGGTTTCGTTTACGCCCCACTGGCGGAGGATATTATCACCGGCGCGAAGGAACAAATCCGCGCGGCAATCGAGCGCAGCGCCCACGACACCGGCTTGAGCACAACCTTAAAGGATTTGCTCAGCCAATATTTATATCAACACACCCGCCGACGACCGATGGTGATTCCGGTGGTGTTGGAAATGTAGGGAAAAACAGACGACAGACAGCAGACAGCCGAAAACGGCGCAGTCTGCGGTCAGCGGTCAATGCGAATGCAATACTTCAACACGCGCAGCGGCGCGGCGACATTGTCGTTGGCGTCGAACTCGATCCTGATCGTGATGAAAATCGCGGTCGGGCTCTTCACCGGTTCGGTCAGTGTGATCTCCGAGGCGATTCATTCGAGCACCGATTTGCTCGCGGCGATCATCGCGTTTTTTGCCATTCGCAGCGCGGCGAAACCGGCGGATGCGAATCACCAGTACGGTCACGCCAAAGCGGAAAGTCTCGCCGCGGGCATCGAGGCGGTTCTGATTTTTCTCGCCGCGCTGTTTATTATTTACGAAGCGGCGCGCCGATTGTACTTTGGCGCGGTGGTCATCAATCTCGATTGGGCGATTGCAGTGATGGCAATTTCGAGCGGCATCAATTTTGTTGTCTCGCGCCACCTATACCGCGTCGCGCAAAAAACCGGCTCGCCCGCGCTCGCGGCGGATGCGTATCATCTCTCGACCGATCTCTACACCGCGCTCGGCGTGGGCGTCGGGTTGCTTATCGTGCGCGTCACCGGACTGCCCGCGTTTGATCCATTGATCGCCATCGGTGTTTCCCTCTTTATCGTAAAAGGGGCATGGGAAATTACGCGCGGCTCGATGGCAGATTTGTTGGACGAAAGTTTGCCGGAAGTGGATGAAGGGAGAATTCGCGCGATCCTCAACGCGCATCGCGGACTGTATTCGAATTTGCGCGTGATGCGTACTCGCCGCGCCGGTGGTGGGCGTCACGCGTACGTCGCGCTCGAATTTCCGCCGAGCGTTTCGCTCTCTGACGCGCACGCGGTCACCGAACATCTCGAAAGTGAAATCCAACAAGTGTTCCCCGGCGCGTCGGTCGTGGTCGAGCCGGAGTCGCCCTCGTCGCCCGCGCCGACGACCGAGACGATTGTTGAGATGGTCTATCGCATCGCGCGCCAGTTGCCCGTGCCAATTCATCACGTCGGCGCATACGCCAGCAACGATCGCTTTAATGTAAAATTGCACCTCGAAGTAGATGATTCACTTTCACTCGCACAGGCGCACGCGCTCGCGACGCGGCTTGAAGATGAATTACGTCGCGAGATTCCGTCACTGGCGCGCGTGGATACACACATTGAACCGACGCGGCGCGAGGCGTTGCCGGATGAGGAGCAAATGCGCGCGCACGCGCAGATTCAGCACAGCCTCGATCAAGTCATTGCGCGCCTGCCGCAAGTGCGCGGCGTTCACGACATCGAGGTGCGCCGAAATAACGGCAACCTCAATGTCTCGCTCCACGCCGCGCTCGACGGCAGCATTCCGATTGGCGAAGCGCATCGGCTCTGCGATGAATTGGAAGCGCAGCTCAAGCGAGAGCTGCCCCAAGTGCAAACCGTCTTGGTCCATACGGAACCACAGGAATAAGAAAATGAATTCAGCCTCTTTGTCACAACGTA
The DNA here is from genome assembly GCA_038253185.1 of Anaerolineae bacterium. Taxonomy (GTDB): domain Bacteria; phylum Chloroflexota; class Anaerolineae; order UBA4142; family SHND01; genus JBBSHK01. Next base: position 3,030 of record JBBSHK010000281.1, read on the forward strand.
GTACGGATGAGCGCTCCTATGTATGCGACGCTTTCAACTCACCTCGTCAAGCTGCCGGCGGCTCGCATGGAAATTAATCCGGCGGACAGCACGCTGATAGCGCGCGTCGCGAAAAGGGACAAGCGCGCGTTGGAACTTTTATACGATCGCTATGCCGCCGCGGCGCTTGGACTCGCGATGAAAATCATTGGCGAGCGCAACGTCGCCGAGGAAATTGTGCAAGAGGCGTTCTGGCGCGTGTGGAAACGCGCGACGACGTTTCAAGTGGGACGCGGGCAATTTAGCGCGTGGCTGTTTGGCATCGTGCACAATCTCGCGATTGATGAGTTGCGCCGCCGCCGTTCGCGTCCTGCCACGATGTCGCTCGACCTCGAAGACGACAGCGTGATAGATATTCCTGACGGTCAAGTGGATGTCGCGGGGTCCGTATTCCAAAACGTACAGGGGGAACAGGTGCGCGCGGCGCTGACCGGTTTGCCCGAGGCGCAGCGGAGTGTCATCGAACTCGCTTATTTTGAAGGGCTGACGCATCAAGAGATCGCGCAAAAGTTGGGTGAACCGATTGGCACCGTGCATACGCGGGCGCGACTGGCGCTGCAGAAATTGCGAGAGCTATTGATTGATCTAAAGGTCGATGCGTTGTGAGTACAAAGCATGAGGATGAACGGATTGCTTTATACGCTCTAGGTGGAATATCAGCGGACGAGCGCGCCCAAGTGGAGGCACACCTGCGTACCTGCGCCCCTTGCCGCGAACGTTTGCGAGAGGCGCGTGCGGTAATTAATTTGTTACCTCGTTCGGTGGAACCGATGAAGCCTTCACCCGATACGAAACGCAAGCTGATGGCGCGCGTGGATGCGGACCTCGCCAAGAATCGCGAGCGCGTTGCCATCGCGCCATCGCTGTGGTCGCGCCTATTCAGCCCACAATTCGCGTATGGTGCGGCGGCGTTGTTCGTGGCGTTCCTCGCCGCCTATTGGTTCGTCTCACAAGGCTCGACGCAAAATCAGGTCGCGCAAATTTTGTCGAATCCGAACGCGCAGACGCGAACAATCAACGGCACCAAAGAAATGCCCGGCGCGCAGGGCAGGCTCGTCGCGATACCGGGAGAAAATCGCGCGGCGCTGGTGGTAAATGGACTGACACCATTGCCCGAAAATCAAACTTACGAATTCTGGTTGATCAAAGATAAACCGATTCCCGCCGGACTCTTTCGCGTCGACGCGAATGGCAGCGCAACCTTTCTGGTGAACAGTCCTGAAAACATCAGCGCCATCGACAAGCTCGGCGTGACCATCGAGCAAGCCGCGGGCGAGCCAGCACCGAAAGGACCGATGGTGATGGCGGCGGGATTGTGAGCATGAAAACCAAAAGGGCGCACAGTCGTGCGCCCTTTGTTGCATAATCTAATGTTTAGATGAAGCACCGATTTTAGGCATTGTCTGCTATCTCTTTCCGCGCTGTCTCCTCACTCGCATGCGCTTGATCTCCGCGGCGATCTCAGCGACTGTCATCCCTCCGAATAACTAGTCGCGCTCTTCCGTATAATTTCCGTGCCCGACTGTAAACTGGCTGATAAAGCGCGCGGTATTGACTATGCCCATCTCCTGACACAACAGATGAATGGCAGGATTGTGCAACCTTCTTTCTGTAAATTCTGAGCCAACTTGCGAACACAAACTTGAATTCGTGTGGCGCGATTGAATTTACAGAAAAATTCACACTCAATCCAATGGACCCAAATCCATGGCAGTTCGAGATGAATTGTTTGTGAGTCCCCAAGGGGTTGGTCAACCGTTTTTCATGGATGTCAAGAACAGGCTGCTAGATCGCCGGTGTCCCGACCAAAAAGAAGGGCGGCAGTTTCAC
>JBBSHK010000282.1:0-4858 GCA_038253185.1 Anaerolineae bacterium
GATTTCTCACTTTGTTCGAAATGACAAAAAGAGTTGCACATTGGGAAGGCTATTCTTTTCAATGGTGAAACAACTTGAGGCGGCGCGTCGTGATACCAGATTGCTACTCTGCTGTTATGAGCGTCGCGATTGACTCGGTGCTCAGGTTACACCAAAATGCGTGGATCTTCCGCTGCATGAATTGGTCTTTGCGTCGGAGAGGAGACGAATGAAGCATTACCTTTGGATTTTTGTCGGTGTGATTGGACTGATCGGGCTGCTCGCACTGATTCCGGCACAAGTAGAAGCCGTTCCCGAACCGGTTAGCGCCGACGCGGAGCTCGATGCGGCGCTTGCCGCGTGTGCCGGTACGCCCGTGCCGCCGGTGCTGGTGTCTCCGCCGAAGAACGCGGACATTTTTCGAAATACTATCACCTTCACTTGGAAGTCGAGCAGCTGCGCCACGAAATATCGATTCATAATCATGACTCGTCGAGGGACGTTGATCGATAGGCAAGTCGGAATCACCGGTACCCGGACCACTCCTCAAGTCACCCTTACGCCCGGGAGCTACTATTACTGGAACGTGGCAGGCTGCAATTCGAGTGGTTGCGGATCCGGTCCACCGCGCCTGTTCGGGTACAAAGTTCCATTCACCCCGACTCCCAGCGGCAGTGGAGGCGGCGGCGGGGGCACAGGCGGCGGCAGTTGGAGTGTTACAGCGCCGGGCAGCATCGCGAATTATCAGGGACCTGCGGTCTATCTCGACACCAGCCCCACAGTCTACTATGCGGACTGTACTCCTCCCCACAAGTGGTGGTCGGTCGGAACCGTCATTTATGTCGCGGCACTCGGCTTTGGTCCGGGAGAACTCGTCAATTTCAGCATCACCGACCTCAATACCGGGGTGGGGTATTTGTCGGACAGTGTGAATGCCGACAGTAATGGACAGATCTGGATTCGGCTCGACCAGACAGGCTGGCCTGGCGGTCAACATTATCATCTAGTGTTCAACGGCAGCAGTCAACAGATCTGCGGGCATTGGGATTATAATCCGTAATCACGACGCCAGAAAAATGAAAAAACCGCGCGGGTGATTTCCCCCGCGCGGTTTTTTCATCCATGCATCCACGCGATGACACAATCCTTTCCGCGCATTTCGGTCATTATCCCGGTGTTTAATGGCGCGCGTACGTTACCAAAGGTTCTCGTCGCGCTCACGGAAACGAATCCCGCCCCTGCGGAAGTTATCGTCGTGGACGACGGCTCGACCGACAACTCGGCGCGGCTCGCGACGGAATTTGAATGTCAGGTGATCCGGCTTGAGCAAAATGTCGGCGCGGCGGCGGAAACGAAACGGGGCGCGCAAAAAGCGACCGGTGATATCTTGTTTTTCACCGATGCCGATGTGGTGGTGCCGCGCGAGACTTTTGGTCTGCTCGCCGCTGCATTTGCCCGCGAGGCTTGGGAGTCGGAAGAAACGCTGGAGGGCTATTTGAGCCAAGATGTGGTGGGCGTGGTTGGCTTGCTCGACCCACAGATTCCATACACTAATTTCGCGAGTCAGTACAAGAATCTCTGGATGTACTTCACTTATTCGCAATTCACGGCGCCTTCAAAAGATTCTATCGTCGTGCCCGCTAACCGCAGCGCGGTAAGCGCGGACGCGCAGACGCCGCAAGCGATTGGCTTGTTTTACACCAGCGCAGCAGCGATGAAACGTGGCACTTTTCTGGAACTCGGCGGCTTTGACGAAAATTATCGCGGCGCGAGCATCGCGGAGGATACGGAATTTGGGCAGCGCGCGTGGGCGCGCGGCGCGAAAATTATTCTCGCACCTGAACTCCGAGTCCGGCATCTCAAACGGTATGATGCGCTCGGGCTGTTGCGCGAAGACTTGCGACGCGCTCGCGCGCTTACGCTATTGCGGCTGCGAAAACGCGGCGCGCCATTTTTCACCAGCGTGCCCTTGTTTTACCAACTTGCTGTGCCGGTAATTTATGCCGCGCTGGTGGTCTTGGTTTTGGGCTTGAGCGTAGGGGTTCGGAATTTGGATTTTGCCACTTGCTCGTGTGCGCTTGGCTTTTTGGCGCTCTTCGTTTTTTATGGACTCAACTCGCCGTGGCTCAGTTTCCTCGGACGGGAGCGCGGGATTTTATTCCTGCTGCAAGCCGCGCTCTTTTTGCCAATCGATGTCATCGTCGTCGGGTTTGGGATAATCGCCGCGCTATTTGATTTTGCGCGCGGAAAGAAATATTGATGCACTTGCCTGTTCTTCACAATCGCGCGCTGTGTGCGGAGACGAAATCTCTCGGCGCAGCACACTCATTGCCCGCGCCGTGAATTCAGCTGCCGCATTCGACAAATCATCGGAATCTGCTAGAATGCCTCACGACCCCTCGCCTTGAATTATGAAACAGACAGACTCCCCGCGATTGACAAAGCGACGCCCGCGCAAGCTGGGTAAATCTACTCATATTTCGGGTGAGTTGCGTTCGCAATTGCCGCCAGTCTTGAAGCAGCATGGTATTATACGCGCGGCTCTTTTCGGTTCTTTCGCACGCGGCGAAGCTAAACGCGATAGCGACCTCGACGTGCTAGTTGAATTTAAAAAATGGAAGAGTCTGCTCGATCTGGTCGCCTTGAAACTCGCGCTGGAAGAGGTGACCGGCAGAAAGGTTGACGTCGTGACATACCGATCGCTCCACCCTCGATTGCGCGAGCGAATTTTGAAAGACCAAATAATTGTTTTATGAGCAGAGACGCGCGGATTTTTTTGTCCGACATCTTGGAAAGTATTGAATTAGTTGAATCCTATGCCGCCGGCATTTCGAAAAGCGATTTTAAAGCTTCGCGACAAATTCAAGATTCCGTATTCCGCCAACTTGAAATCGTCGGCGAGGCAGTCAAGAATATTCCCGAGAACATGCGCGCACAATATCCCGAAGTGCCGTGGCAAAACATTTCAGGGATGCGCGACATCTTGATTCACGAGTAGTTTCGTGTGGATTTGGATTTGACGTGGAATGTCATTAAGAAAGAGCTGCCCAAACTGAAACGGCACGTCAACAAGATTCTGAAGGAACTTGACCGGCGCTTCAAGGAGAACCTATGAGCAAACTCGATTATCTGAATTTCGGCAAACGCATCTTTTGGAAAAAAGGCGCGTCGCCGCTGTATTTCGTCCTGTTCATCACCAAAAATTGTAACGCGCGCTGCGGTCACTGTCTGCTCGGCTCGCACGAACGACATACCGGCGAACTCACGATTGACGAAATCGAACGCGTAAGTGAGACGATGGACCCGATGATCTTTTTCACGCCGACCGGCGGCGAGCCGTTCCTGCGCAAGGACCTGCCCGAAATCGTCAAGATGTTCCACAAGAACGCGAAAGCCTTGAATGTGGGAATTCCGACCAATGGTTCGCTGACGAGCCGCGTCGTCGACGGCGCGCGTGAGATGCTCGAATCGTGCCCTGATATGGACTTGCACATTGACGTTTCGATTGACGGCGTCGAAGACGATCACGACAAATTCCGCGGGTTCAAAGGTCTGTTCGACCGCGCGATTCGCACCTATCGCGAAATGCGCGTGCTCGAAAAACACTATCCGAATTTTTCGACCTGCATCCAGATCGCGGTCAGCGCCTACAATCACGAAAAGCTCGACGAGATTTACGATTACTTGCAGACCTACGTCGGCGTGAATACGGTCTTTACGCTGTTGCTGCGCGGCGGACCCAAAGACCCTGGCGCGAAATATACGCCGCCGATCGATCCAAAGGCGAATGAATTCGACATTGACAATTACGCGAACTTTCACGAGCGCTTGGAGCACGACAATCGCTCGCGTGAACTCACGGGATATTACAAACTGCCGTTCGGCGATTTCATCAACGCCAAGCGCCTCATCCGCCCCAAGCTCATCACGAAGATGACGAAAGAACGCCGCTTTGTGATTCCCTGCTACGCCGGTTCGCTCGGCGGCGCGATGTACGCCAACGGTGACGTGCTGGCGTGCGAACTGCTCGAAGAAAAAATTCTCGGCAACGTACGCGACCACGATTACAACTTTCGCGAAATCTGGTTCTCGCAAAAAGCCGACGAGACGCGCGAGTGGATTTCCAAAACGAAATGCTACTGCACCTACGAATGCTTCCTCACGATCAACATTTTATTCAACCCATTGATGTATCCGGTCATCATGCGCGAGTGGGCATCGCTCAAGTGGGCGCAGCTTCGCCACAATCTCTCGCCGGAAATTATGCGCAGCGCGCCGCGCCCGATGGAAAGTTATCGCGTGGAGTTGTAGATTGCTTGGTTTTGCATAACGCCGCATGAAACGTCAGCGCGTTTATGTGGACACGTCAGTCCTCGGCGGCTGTTTCGATCCAGAATTTGCGGAATGGTCCAATGGCTTGATGCAGGACTTTCGGAAGGGCATTTTCAAACCTTTGTTGTCCGAAATTACTGCTGCTGAAATTGGGGACGCGCCAGAGCCAGTTCAAGGTCTTTATGTCGAACTGCTCACGCTTGCAGCAGAAATCATTGCCGCGAGCGAGAGTACGTTAGAATTAGCAGATGCCTACCAAGAGCGCAACATTCTTACACCGCAGTTTTACAATGGTGGATTGCACATCGCGCTCGCAACGAACGCGGAAGCTGATGTTTTGGTGAGTTGGAATTTCAGGCATATCGTTCGATTTGATAAAATACGGCTCTTCAATGCTATCAATTTGCGATTCGGCTACAAACCATTACAGATATATAGCCCACGCGAGGTGACGACCTATGGCTCAACTGAAGATTAAGACAGTCGAAATGACTCGTCGCATCCGCGACAATCATTATCAGAAATTGCAAGGACTCTCGCGCGCGGA
>JBBSHK010000283.1:0-4847 GCA_038253185.1 Anaerolineae bacterium
GCAGTTTGTGGTATGACGAGACCGTCAGTCTCTTGCTCGCGCGCAGCGATCTCGAGCAAATCACCCGCCACACCGCGGGCGACATTCATCCGCCACTTTATTATTATGCGCTCCATTTTTGGGGACTGTTCACGGGCTGGTCGGAATTCGCGGCGGCGTTTTTCTCGCTGTTCTTTAGTGTCGTACTAATTGCGCTGGTGTATCGCGTCGCGCGCGAGTGGTTCGATGTGACCGTCGCGCTGCTCGCCGTCTCACTGATCGCGGCTTCTCCGTACAACGTGTGGTATTCGCAGGAAGTACGGATGTACACATTGGGGGCGACGCTTGGGTTGGGGTCGGTGTACTTTATGCTGCGGATGCTGCGCGCGAATAAAATTTTCTCGCGCGATTTTTTCGGCTACGTGGTCGTGACCGCGCTCGGAATTTACACGCTGTATTATTTTATTTTTTTGATTATTTTTCAATATCTGTTCGTTGCAGTCACGCTCGCACTGTCCAATCTCCGCAGCCCATCTGCCCCTATCCAGCATCTACCGTCCACGGTCCAACGGCTCTCATTATTCGTCACCTTCGTCGTCTCGCAAGTCGCGCTCGCATTGCTGTATCTGCCGTGGTTGCCCATCGCCTTGCGACAGGCGACCGATCCGCCCGTGCCGCCGTGGCGCAGCACGGTGTCGCTGCCGCAGATGCTGATCGAGTCGGTGACGGCGCTCACCTTCGGTCAATCGGTCGAAGCCTCGCTGCTCGCGCTCGTGCTAGTCTTGTTGCTCGGCGCGCTCACGTTCATTTTCTCCTGGCGCAGGCGCTACCTGAAACTGAATCCCCGTTCGCCCTTTGTCGGCTGGAGCGTCGTCCAGAGCAAAATATTTTTATTCGCTTACACCTTGGTGCCGCTACTTGCCATTTTTCTTTTCTCATTGTGGAAACCGCTCTCTCACGTGCGTTACGTTTTCACATATTCGCCCGCGTTCTACATCTTGCTCGCGCTCGCGCTTTACGTGTTAACGCGACCGCTGCCCGCCACATTTTTGTTCGCGCGGCGGATGGTCGCCGGCGCGGTGTTCGCCGCGCTGCTGCTGGGCGCGGTTTACTCGCTGAACAATTTCTGGTTTGACCCGCGCTACGCCAAAGATGATCTGCGCGGCGCGGTACAATTCATCGCGGAAAATTGGCGTCCGAACGATGCGATTCTGGTCAACGCGGGTTACGCGTATCCCGCACTGTCGTACTATTATCCCGACTCGTTACTGCCGCCGATGCGCCTGAGCGGGTATCAAGCGCGTCACAACCGCGCGCGCGCCGCGCCCACGGTACTCGCGAGCGGTTCGATTGGCGGCAGCCCGCGTCTGGGTTGGGGCGACCCTGAATCGGATTTTTACGCGACGACGGCGGAAGAGACGCGCGCTGCGCTCGATCGCGTTTTCGTGGCGCACCCGCGCGTGTGGGAGCTACGCCTTTACGACACCGTCACCGACCCCGATGGCGTCATCCGAAAATATTTTGCCGAGCATGCGCGCCTCATCGACGACCGGGGATTCACGGGCGAATCCAACTTACGCGTACAGGGTTATCTCACGCAAAGTCTCACGGCGCTGCCCGAAGATGCAACTTTGCTCAAGGCGTCGCTCGCTGACCGCGTCACGCTGCTGGGCATGAGCAATGAACGTCGCGAGGTACGCGCCGGAGATTATTATGATGTCACGCTTTACTGGCAGCCCGCGCAAACGATCATCGTCAATTACCAGCTCTCGCTGCAAATTTTGAATAGTAAAGAGGAAGTGGTCGCGCAGCACGACGAAACGCCGCTGGGCGAGGCGCTGCCCACCTCGCGTTGGAGAGTAGGAGAAATCTATCGCGAGCCGGTGCGCGTGCGCGTGCCGGAAGGAGTCGCGCCTGGAGAGTACCACGCAATCGTCAAATGGTACGACCTGCGCGAAGGTACGGTACTCGGCGAGTCGATTACGCTGCACGCGCTGCAAATTTCCAAATAACATTTTGAACGGCAAAGATGGCGCTTGCTTTTTTGCGGCACTGTGGTAGAATGTGCGCAGTAATTTGAACCTGTCCGAGTAGAGGGTCAGAGTGGGCGGGGAAGAATAATCGTCGCACATCAACCCCGGCTTTTTTCCCGTCATCACGTTTCATCGTAGCTACAACGTATCCTAGCCCATCGCAGCTCATCACACTCTATTCTTTCCCGTCCACTCTGCCTCTAAAAACTCGACAGATCAGTAAAGCCGCCACCTTTGTGTGGCGGCTTTTTTGATTTCAATCTTTTGATTGAATAATGTCGCCGCGTCAATTATAATTGTGCCGTTCCAAGATTCCCACTAGTCGGCAACACTGAAGAGCAAATTCGATCCGAAGGAGCAAATGATGCCACGTCAACGCCGCGCGCTGCGCGAGCCGCCCGCGCACACCATCCTGGCGATGAGTTCAAACGAACGACCGCGCGAGCGTTTGCAACAATTGGGCGCGGGGGTGCTCAGCGATATCGAGCTGCTCGCGATCATTTTGCGTACCGGGCACCGCGGCAAAAATGTAATTCAACTCTCCGAAGAGTTGCTCGAAAAATGCGGACGACTGGGCGGTCTTGCGCGCACGCCCTACGACGAGCTTTCAAGAGTAAAGGGCATCGGACCCGCCAAAGCCACCGAGCTTTTCGCCGTGTTTGAGTTGGGGCGGCGCGCGGTCAATGCAAGCGGCGAAGAGCGCCCGCAAATCAAGTCTCCCGCCGACGCCGTCAATCTGTTGAGTGGGATGGGCACGCTGGAGCAAGAGCAAATGCGCGTGCTGCTGCTCGATCAGAAAAATCGCGTGCGCGGCATCCACACCGCGTATCAAGGCTCGCTGCACACGACGGTCGTTCGCATCGGGGAACTTTTTCGCGAAGCCGTGCGCCAAAATGCGGCGGCAGTCATCGTGGCGCACAATCATCCGAGCGGCGACGCGACGCCCTCGCCCGAAGACGTCGCGCTCACGCGCGAGTTGGTGAAAGCGGGCGCGCTGCTGGACATCGACGTGCTCGACCACCTCGTGATTGGCGCGGGCGGAAAATTTGCGAGCTTGAAAGAACGCGGCTTGGGTTTTGATAAACGTTGAGAGAGGCTGTCGATTTGAGCGCGTTTGTGATTCCGCCGTTTCAGATCGAGCCGCGTACGCTGCCGCCTCCGCTTTTGACCTCCAAGCAGGGTTCCTTCGCGCACAACACGCTCAAGGTGCGCGTGCCACGCATACTGCAAGACACGATCGAATCGAATTCATTCCCCGAGGAGGTTCGCCGCGCGCTGCAGGAGTTGTACGACGAAATCGTAGGGGGGCGAATCTGCGCGCTGCAAGAAAGTACGCCCGACCAAAATTTTTGGAATGAACTCTCGCGCATGTACCTCGGACGAACGTGGCTGGACGTACCGTGGTATTGGGCGGAAACTTTTTTCTATCGTCGCGTGCTGCAAGCCACGCGTTATTTTCAAGTCGGCGAGATGCACGGGGTCGATCCGTATGCCGTGAAAAAGCAGGCGGAGTTGCAACCCGAGGTCGCGCCCAGGTTGGTTAGAGAACTGGTGCGGAACTTGCCGTCGGCCCCGCGCGAGCAATTTGAAATCCTGCTCTACTCCAGTCTGTGGGGCAATCGCGTTGACTTGAGCTATAACGTCGCGCGCGCTGGTGACGCCGCGCGCCTCGAAGACGAGCGCGACAATTTGTTGGTCGATGATTCCGCGCAGGTGTGGGATTTTCTGATGGCGAGGCGCGCGCCGCATGTCGCCGTCCTCGCGGACAATGCGGGCACTGAGCTTTCGATGGACCTCGCGCTGATTGATTTTCTCTTGCGCGAGCGGATGGCGACGAAGATTGTTGTGCATTTAAAGCAGCAGCCGTTCTTTGTTTCCGATGCCATGCCGCGCGATGTGGAGGCGACTCTGCTCGCGTGGTCGCGCGCCAATGAAGTGACGCGCGCGATAGCCGAACGCCTCCGCACATATCTCGCGGACGGGCGGTTCGAACTGCGCGCACACTGGTTCTACACAACTTGTTTGTTTTATTTTCAAATGCCGGATGCCCTGCGCGCGGATTTAGCGGCGACCGATTTGGTGATCTTGAAAGGCGACGCGAATTATCGTCGCTTGCTCGGCGACGCGCACTGGCAGCCCACGACCTCTTTTCAGGAGGCAACCGGATATTTTCCCGCGCCGTTCGCTGCGCTGCGAACGTTGAAAGCAGAAGTGATCGTCGGTTTAGCGGAGGGTCAAGCCGAGAGCCTGAGCGCGAGCGATCCCGACTGGAAGGTGAATGGCAAACGCGGCGTCGTGCAAGCGAATATTTTTGACCCGGAGACGCGGAAAACACGGAGAAACAAAAAGTGACGAAAGTCAGTGACGGCTCGGCGGCAAATAGTAGTGTTGCCAAATTTTGACGCGCTTGCGGAATAGACTTTATCGAAATACTCAACGAGTTAAAACGTGATGGCGATGGATTGGGCTAAAGCCATAAAACTAATTTGGCGTCAAACTTATTTCGGATAAAGTCTAATAGAGCTTAGGCTTAACCTTGTAACAAATTTTTTCTCTGATTCACTGTGCCGAGATTCTGCCCTCTCGAAAATTGGGCTGTTAGGTCGAAAGAGTGTGCTATAATCCAAGCTGCGTGCAAAATCCTCATTCGATTCAAATAAAGGAGCGCTGACAATGCCACTCTACATGGATCACCACAACCTCCCCGGGGCTAAAGCCAAGGATGTAGCGGAGGCTCATACGAAGGACCTTGCCACTCAGGACAAGTACGGTGTGAAATATAAAATGTACTGGGTTGAAGAGAGCACCGGATCTGTCTGGTGTCTCGTTGAAGCA
>JBBSHK010000284.1:0-4828 GCA_038253185.1 Anaerolineae bacterium
AAGACCGTGACGATCACCGCCACGAGCGACGAAGTCAGTTCCGTGCTCGCTCAAGCGATCGATCAAGCGACGCAAAGTAGTGGGAGCGACATTGTGCCGCTGCAAAATCCAGTCGTGTGTTTTAGCGACGGCAAGATGAGTCTCTTTGGACAAATGGGTGCGGAGGGGAGTAATTCCATCAACGCGCTGCTCTCAATACGCGCCGGAGTCAGCAATGGTAAAGCCGCGTTCAAAGTCGAGCAAGTGCAGGTCGGACCCTTTTCCGTGCCACAAGGATTTGGCGATCAAGTGTCGCAACTCCTTAACGGAGCGCTAAACCAGAATCTCAAACAGATTAATCTCACCGAGATCAAAATCCAAAATAACCAGATGACACTGACGGGCAGAGTACCATAGACCGGCAGTAGGTCGAATGTTGTGTAATTTTCGCATCCTGAGGTTAAAACTTCACGGCAAGGGCAGAACCTGAAAGTTTCAACCTGATCCATTGCCGACAGGTTTTGCCGAGGCATCCTTTTGGGAAACCTGCGGATTTTGAATTAAAACGACCTCGCATCAATGCGAGGTCGTTTACAATGCGTGAAATTTCTCAACGCTGCTTTGTCGCCACCGCCAGACCGTCGAGCGCACGCGTCAGTTCCTCCATCGTAAACGGTTTCGTCAGCACCCGATCTACTACGCCTGAACTGAGTTGCTTGGCATCGAGCTGCAAGCCCCAGCCCGTAACGAGCACCACTGGCTTGCGGGGCCACAATTCTTTCGCGCGCCGCGCGAGGTCCCAGCCCGATTTTTGCGGCATCGTGAGATCCGTCATCATTACGTCGAATTGACCGGACGAGATTTGTGCCTCGGCTTCCGCGGTCGTGCGTGCGGTCGTGACCTGATGACCACGCGCGCTCAACAGGCTCGACGCCGCTTCCAAGATGTTGGCATCATCGTCGACAAAAAGAATGCGCGCAAATTCGGTCGATTGCATTGGCTTGTCCATCTCCCCCCTTTTTTCCGCCGTTCTATTCGTGAGCGGCAAGCGAATATCAAAGCGTGTGCCACCCGCCGCGCTGCCATTCCCATTTTCAAAATGCAGCGGACTGGCGACGTGAATCTCGCCGCCGTGCCGCGCAATAATGCCGTACGCTACGCTCAAGCCCAAGCCCGTCCCGTGCGACTTGGTGGTAAAGTACGGATCAAAAATGTGCGTCCGCACTTCCGGCGGAATACCGCTCCCATTGTCCTCGACGCTGATGTTTGCCCAATCCGCGTTTTCGCGTTCGCTCCGAATCACGATCCGGCAGTCGTGCCCCGGCACACGCGCATCGACCGCGTTGAAAATCAAATTCGTCAACACCTCGCGCAACTCGGCAGGATTGCCCGCCACCGCGCCCGCCGGCTGCAATTGCGTTTCGACGCGTGCCAGCGGTTCCCAACGCGGGCGTGTGATCTCGACAATCTCTTGCAGCAATTCGTTGATCTCCACCACTTGCTGCGGCGTATCGCGGCGCACGCGACTGTATTCCTGAATGCGGCGCACGGCTTGGGCGGCATCACTCGCGGCTTTTTCAATTCGTTCGAGCGAGCGTTGCTCGCGTTCAGCGTGCGGTTGTGTGCTGAGCAATTGCGACTCGGCGAGAATGATCGTCAATAGATTGTTGAAATCGTGCGCGACGCCGCCCGCCATTTCGCCCAGCGCGCGCAGTCGCTCCGCCCGCACGAGTTGCTCCTGCGCCTTTTTTAATTCATCCATACTGCGCGCGAGGTCTTGATACAAACGCGCGTTCTCTATCGCGATGGCTGCCCACTGCGCCACCGAGGTGAGCAGTCGCTCGTCGTCGTCGTTGAAGCAGCCAACTTTTTTATTCATTACCTCGATCACGCCGGTCACACGTTCCTGCAACTGCATCGGCACACACAAGATCGAGCGGGTGTGAAAGCCACTCGCTTGATCGACCGATTGCGAATAACGCGCGTCGTGTTCGGCATCGTCGACGCGCAGCGGACGCGCGTGCTGCGCCACCCAACCTGCAACCCCCTGACCGACGGGCAGACGATAGCCCTGCAATTGATCCGCCTTGGAGCCCATTGGAATTTGAAACACCAATTCACTGGTCTGTGTGTCCAGCGTCATCAAGGTCGATGCTTCCGCGCCCATCGTGGACTCGACTTGCTCCAGCACCAACCGCAGCACGCGCTGCGCGTCCAGCGTCGCGGTGAATTCACGCGCGATGCGGTCGAGTGTCGCCGCCTCTTCCACCCGCCGCGCCAAATTATTTTGTATCGACTCTAGATTACGCGCGGTGGTCTGTAGATCGAGATACGCATTCCGCAATTCACGCGTGAGCGCCAGGTGACCCTCCGCACTCACCCCGATGGTCGCGGCGAGCGCAAACAGAAACACGACGCGACCGGCGATCAAAGAGAAGAGCGCGGGATTGAGCGCTGAGCCGTTCAGCCCAAAGAGCAGCAAGGCATACGACGCGCCGCACAACAGCGAGGTGGGAATGCCGCCCCGCAAGCCGTAATAGATTGTGGCGACCGCGACGGGAAAAAAGTAAATCAGGTAAAAATCGCCGACGAGGTCGCGAATCAAAAAAGTCGCGAGCAAGACGGTGAGCGTTGTGGTAAAGAGCGCGACGCGCCCCGGCAGCGGGCCCGTCAAAAAGCGCAAATCGCCGCGCACCGCGAGGTAACTCAGCACCAATGTCGTCGTCACGATCCACGCGCTGAGCACCACCGTCGGCACGAGCGGCGGAATGCCATTCGGCACCGCGCTAAAAATAAAAATCAGCCACACCAGCGCACTCGAAACAAAAAGCTGCAGGCGCGCGGCGAAAAGAATCGCCAAACGCAGGCGACGCTTAATCGCTTCGGGAGACAATTCGGTCGGGGGTCGAGGCGGCAGGGTGACGGCGGCAGCACTCATCGCGCTTTAGTATAGAAGGCGGGCAAAGAGGCAACAATAGTCTAATAGTCCCGCGAACACAACCGAACCATTGGTCGAATCGAAATAGTCGGATGGAGTATGGAATGAGATTGCATTTTGATTACGTTATATACATTGCTGGTCAGCGCCCACAAACTCACCTCGTGACGTTGACAACCTTACTGTCTGCTGTTAATCTCTGCAACCGCCGCTTCGCTTCTCTTTTATTATTAACATGAGCTCCTGCCCACTTTGGTCGCGCGCATTAGTCAGTACGGTTTTCTCTTGGCTGCTCCTACTCACGGTCGCCGCTTGCAGTCCGACTCCGACTCCGCAATCTTACACCGTCGAAATTCCCCCGGGTGCGGTTACCGCGAACGCGATTACGCCGAACGCGATTACACCGAACGTGGTGTATCAGGTCATCACCAACACGCCCGCGCCCGCGACGGACACGCCGCCTGCCACACATACTCCGTCCGCGACCAACACCCCGCTCCGCACTCCAACACCGCGCCCGACCACGACGCCCGTTCTGCTGCCCATCGTCGTGACGTCAAGTCTTCCACCCACCATGCGCGGTCCCATCGAGACCTGGGTGAAAACGCAGAGCTTTAACGCGGTCGGGTCGAATCAGCCGCCGGACCTTTCGATCGGCACAACCGCGAGCAAGGGCGGCGTGCTGTTGGCGGAGCGCGTGTACGTCGTCGCCGATTGGTTCCCCTCGTTTCGCAGCGGAATCAGCTCCGCCGATTTGAAAAAATTGTGGCAGGGGCAGCCGACCGCCGACGGACTGGATACGCTGCTCGTCACCGACGCGACCGCGAACGCTTTGGTCACGGTGCTCGGTGCTCCGGGCGCGACGGTGAATCGCGTCGACGCCGACAGCATCATTCCGCAATTGTGGAAAGACGCCAGCGCGATTGCGATTCTGCCTTTCGATCAACTTTCACCGAAGGTGACTGCCTTGCCACTCGACGGTTTCAGCCCGCTCGCAAAAGATTTTCAGGTGGACCGGTATCCGCTCGTCGTACGTTTTTGGGTAAACGGCGATGCCAAGAAAGCGCAAGCATTAGTGATTGCCGTTCGTCCCAAGATCGCGACAACCAATCGCGACCCGGGGCGAATGACGACGCTGATTATGACCGGCGTCACCGCGATGGCGCGCGGTACCGCTTTGACCATCGAACAGACCGGCGACCCGGCTTATCCCGCGCGCAAGATTGCGCCGGTGCTCGCGGCGGCGGACATTACTGCCATCAGCAACGAAATACCATTTGTGGACGATTGTCAGCCGAGCACGGATTTCGATACGTTGATCTTGTGCAGCAAGCCCTCTTACCTCGCCGCGCTAAAGCTCGCGGGCGCGAACATCGTCGGCTTGACCGGCAATCACATGCTCGACTTTGGTCAGCAAGCATTTCTCAAAACGCTCGACCTGTATAAACAGAATGGCATCAAATATTATGCGGGTGGGCGCAATCAGGCGGAAGCGGGCGCGCCCTTGATCGTTCAAGACCACGGCAACAAGCTGGCGTTCCTCGGGGCGAACAGCGCGGGTCCGCCCAACGATTGGGCGGACGCGACCACTCCCGGTGCGCAACGGTACGACCGGCAATTGATGAAACAGGAAATCGCCAGCGCGCACCAACAAGCCGACCTGGTGTTTGTCGAATATCAGGCGGACGAATCGTACGCGTACGAGCCGGACGCCAACAATCAGCAAATATTTCGCGCGACGCTCTCCGACGGCGCGGACGTCATTACCGGCGTCCAATCGCACGTGGCGCAAGCACTAGAGTTTGGCGCGGATGGTCGTCATCTGATTTTGTACGGACTGGGCAATTTATTTTTCGACCAGATGTTTAGTGATATGGTGCGACAAGGCATCATCGTGCGGCACACGATCTA
>JBBSHK010000285.1:0-4814 GCA_038253185.1 Anaerolineae bacterium
CGAAAAGGAAATGGAATTGGACGGCGAACCGACGCTGATCTATTCCACTTATAGACAAGGATAAAATGAACCACGTGAGGAGAATGAAAATGAGCAAAGTAATCGTATCAGAGTTCGTGACACTGGATGGCGTGATGGAAGCGCCAAACGAATGGTCCTTCCCCTATTGGAATGATGAAATTGGGAAGTTCAAGCTCGACGAATTATTGGCGAGCGACGCGCTGCTCCTCGGACGAGTAACCTATCAAGGTTTTGCCGCCGCCTGGCCCTCCAGGACGGATGAATCCGGTTTCGCGGACCGAATGAACAGTCTCCCCAAGTTCGTCGTTTCACAGACTCTCGAAAAAGTTGCGTGGAATAATTCAAAACTGATCAAAGAGAATGTCGCGGAAGAAATATTCAAGCTAAAGCAGCCGCCCGGTCAGGACATCTTGCTCGGCGGCAGTGGCGTTCTCATTCAAACGCTGATGCAACACAACCTCGTCGACGCATATCGGCTGCTGGTCTATCCGGTTGTTCTGGGCAAAGGCAAGCCTCTCTTTAGAGAGGGGAGCAACGCGACACTGAAAGTTGTAGAAGCCAAGACGTTCAGTTCAGGCGTGGTTCTGCTCGTTTACGAGCCGGTCAAAAAAGAATAGCAACTGCGAACAATGGATAAAAGCAAATACGACGCGAATGGACAATTGAAGAATGGACTTTTCAAAGAGTACTTTAAGGATGGCGGCTTGTCGTCTATCGGCGAATATATCAATGGGGAAAAAACCGGAGAGTGGAAATATTATTTGCGTAATGGATTGATAAAAGCCATTGGACATTATTCAGATGGTAAAATGACCGGAGAGTGGAAATGGTATCGCGAAAATGGAAAGCTAATGCAGACGGGCGCGTTCGAGGACGACAAAAAAGTGGGGCTGTGGAAAAGATACCATCCCAATGGAGCCTTGTATGATCAAGGCGAGTACGCTAACAACAAACCAACCGGCGAATGGAAAACTTTCGATGCCGACGGAGTTTTGAAGAAGAGAAAACATTACAAAGAAAAATAAAATGTCAGGCAATTCAAAAAGTGGCAAAGACCTGACACATTACACCACAATTCTTTGGAGCGGACGCGGATTTTCGCAGATGAAGACGGATGCTTGAACACGGTTTTACTTATCCGCGTCCATCCGCGTCCAAATTTCTGATACACTCTGAGACACTTTACATTCGTGCAAAGTCGGTGATGTGAAATGAAAGGCAACTGGACTTTCCAACTCGATGACGGCACGCATACCGTCAAGGTCGATATTAATCTCCTCAATATTTTGACGGCGAGGTTTGATGAGGCAACCGTCTACTCGGGTTACGTGGTGCTGCTGCTTGGAGAAATCGCGCGCTTTGAAAAAAACGGACACGAATTCGGTGTACGCGTCAAAGGATATGGAAATTTTGGCAGTCTCATCCTGATGATCGACGGTAACGAAGTGAATCAGACTGCCGCGCCTCCGTCCACTTCTCCCGCGCCGCCGCAAGGAACACAAGCTCCTCCAGCCGTTGAGAAAACTGAACTCACTGACCGCGCCCGACAACTGTGGAAGAACGTTGCCTCACAGATGAATGAGCTGCAAACGGAAGCGACTCCCGCGCCGCCCAAGCGGGGGCAAGACACCATCACAGAGATCACAAATATTCAAGGTAATCAAAGCAACCTGAATCGCTTGACCGCGCAGCTCAAGACACCGCTCGGCGTAATTCCATTCGTCGGCGCGGGTTTGTCAATTCCATTCGGTCTGCCCGGCTGGACTCAATTTTTGCTTTCTCGCGCGCGCGAGGCAAGCCTCGAGCCACAAATTCAAGCGCATCTCGAAAAGGGCAAATACGAAGAAGCGGCGGAAGATTTGTTGAACGCGCTCGCGCCGCTCGCGTTCAATGACGCAATTGACGACGCGTATGGCGACGGGCAACTCGCGGGCAAGCCGCTGCAAGGCGCGGTATTGTCGCTGGTGCAGTTGGCGGCGGGTCCGGTGATTACGACCAACTTTGATCACTTGCTCGAGCGTGTGTTCAAGCAAAAAGCGCGCGAGTTTGAATACGTCGCGTGGGGCGCGCGCGTTGGTTTGGCGGGACAGGCGTTTCACCAGAACCGCCGCCTGCTGCTCAAAATTCACGGCGATGTGAGTGATCGCCTCGATCGCATTCTCACCCGTTCTGATTACGAATCGCACTACGGTGATCCGAACCAGCCCTTGCCGCGTATGATCGGCAATATGCTCAAGACGCGCACGCTGCTCTTTATCGGTTGCAGTCTCAATCAAGACCGCATCGTCTCGATTCTCCAAGGGATCGCGCAGGAGGATTGGGCGGACGCGCATTACGCGATTGTGGAACGACCGGCAGCAGAGGACGACTCGCGCCCGCGCGCGCGTTTCTTGTCGGCGCACGGCATTCGTCCGATTTGGTATCCGGCAGGGCGACACGATTTGCTTGCGCCCTTGCTGCAATATTTGGTCGCGCAGACGCAAAACGGGTGAACAAAAATCTTGACGAGCAAGTTTCACGTCGGCACCTCGGGCTGGAGTTACAAACATTGGGCGAACGGCGTTTTCTATCCGCCCGATGTGAAATCGCCGAAATGGCTGGAATATTATTTGACGCAATTCGATTGCGTTGAATTGAACGCGAGTTTCTACCGGATGCCGCAGGAGAAAACGCTGCAGGGTTGGCGCGACCGTACGCCGGACGATTTCAAATTCTGCCCCAAGATGAGCCGCTTTATTACTCAATTGAAAAAATTGCGGGAGGTGGACGAGCCGCTCGAATTATTTTTTCAACGCTTCGGGATTTTGAAAAAATGTTTGGGTCCCGTTCTGATTCAGCTTCCGCCCATGCTCGGCTTTGATCGCGCGCGCACCGAAAATTTTTTCAAATTGCTCGCGCCGCACACCGACTATCGGTTTGCGCTGGAGGCGCGCCACAAGTCGTGGCTGAACGACGCCGCGCTCGATCTGCTGAAACAATATCGCGTTGCCTTTGTCATTTCGCAATCCGACGGACGTTTTCCTTACAGCGAAGTGGTCACGACCGATTTTATTTATCTCCGTTTTCACGGACCCGGCGCGCTGTATGCGTCCGATTATTCGGATGAAATGCTGACAGAGTACGCGCGCAAAATTCGTGGCTGGATGCAAGAGCAGCGCGAGGTGTGGGCTTTTTTCAATAACGACGGCTATGGCTTTGCGGTGAAGAACGCGCGGCAATTGCGCGAACTCGTGCAAAAATTTCTGTAACTCACTTCTCAATGGCTGAACAGGAATACGATCTTTCAGAGCGGGAATACGATCTGCTCGTGATTGGCGCGGGACCCGCGGGCAGCGAGGCGGCGACGAACGCGGTCAAGCTTGGCGTGCGCGTCGCGCTAGTCGAACGCCACAAGCTCGGCGGTACCTGTCTCAACTATGGCTGCGACCCGACCGATACTCTGCTGCAGATCGCCCACCTGAATTACCGCGCGCGTCACGCGCAAAAATTTGGCTTGAGCGTGACGGTCGAGGTGAATTGGGCGACCGCGCAAAAATTTGTGCAGCAGGTGATGACGACGATTCGCGGCGGTTCGGAAGCGCGCGCCCGCGCGAAGTTGGAACAGCAGGGCATTGATCTTTTCGAGGGCGACGCGAAATTTATTTCACCGCACGAGGTCGAGGTTGCGGGACAAGTCATTCACGCTAAGCGGATCGTGATTGCAACGGGAGTGCAGGTCGTCGCGCCGCCGATTGATGGTTTGCAAGAGGCTGGATACATCACTCACGTCGAGGCGGTGAGCTTGCCCGAACTGCCGCGCAGTATAGCGATTATGGGCAGCGGCGCGATGGCGGTCGAATTCTCGCAGTTGTTCCATCGCTTTGGCGTGCAGGTCACGGTGCTCGAATCCGGCGACGAGCTATTGCCGGGCGAAGACCGCGAAATGGCTGATTGCCTCTGCGCGATTTTGAGTCAAGAGGGAATTCGCTTTGAAGCAAATGTCGCGGTCGAGCGCATCGCGCGCGATGCGGCAGGCAAACATTTGCACCTTCGGCGCGATGAAAAAGCGGCAGAGCTGATCGCGGATGAAATCTTGATGATGCTGCCGCGCCGTCCGGTGCTTGATTCGTTGACTCTCGGCGCGGCGCGTGTTCAGTACAGCGCGACTGGAATTCCGGTGAGCGCAACCATGCGGACGAATGTGCGCCACATTTTCGCAGCGGGCGATGTGACCGGCGGTCATCAATTCAGCAATCGCGCGGCGGAGCAGGGCAAGCTCGCCGCGCGGAACGCGTTCGCCAAACGCCCGCGCCGTTTCAAAGAACCGCTCGTGCCGTGGATTCTCTCGACCGATCCCGCGTTGACACATATCGGCAAGACAGAAGAGGAGCTGCGCGCGCGCAAGATTGCATATCGCGCCGCGCGACTGTGGTTGAAAGAACTCGACCGCGCGATTATGAACGATGAAACCAACGGGTTGGTGAAATTGCTCGTCGGCGAGGATGATAAAATTCTCGGCGCACACATTCTCGCGAGTACCGCGGGCGATATGCTCGCGCCGGTCGCATTGGCGATGAACGCGGGTTTGCCAATCACGTCGCTGGCGGCAACGATTCTGCCTTATCCGACGATGGCGGAAGCGGTGCGCTGGGCAGCGGAAAAAATTGTCAGCGAAGAGGAAATGTGATCGAGTATTGCGCCGATCTGCCGCGCTAACCACCCCCTCCCCTCCTTACCAAAGAGGAGTGAGGGGCGATTGTACGCGGTTCCACTCTCATGAGAAAAAATCAACTGAATGATCTGACCGCCAAAGA
>JBBSHK010000286.1:0-4813 GCA_038253185.1 Anaerolineae bacterium
AAGTGATGTTCGGCGAATTGGGATCAGTGCCGCCAAAAGGATCAATGCCGACCTTGCGATTCACCTGATCACCCTCTTGCCAGCCGCGCCCATCATATTGAATCACGGCGAACGCAATGCGCAAGCGGTAAGCCGTGCCGGGCTGCACCTGCACGCGCTGAAAAATTCCTGCATCGAAATGAGAGCTACTGGACACAAGTACCGAGGGACCCGAAGGCCAACCCTCGCTCGGTGCTAAGCCGATTCCGACCGGTCCTTGAATTTTGAAGCTCGACCAGACTTTTGGACCCGAGTCACCGTAAAAATTATCAAAGCCACAGTCTTGCAACAAGCCGCAGTCCCACGTTGCCGCGAGAGCGCGCGCGGAAGGCGCAAAAAAAATGAGCGCCAGCATCAAGGCAGCGCCCGTCGCAATCAGCCTGTGAAACTTCATCGCGGCAATATATTCGAGACCTCGCGTCTTGTCAATTAAAGCCGCGCCGCGCGATTTTGACCGCGCGCCATTTCGCAGTACACTCGCGTCGTTTTACAAAACTGTAAGAGCGAGGCAAAAGATTTGAGCAAAGATATTCTCAGCGCGACCGATCTGACGCGCGCCGACATAGAACACCTATTCAAACGCGCCGACGAGTTGGCGCGCACCCCGTCGCCTATTCTCCGCGATAAAATAATCGCGTTCGCACTATTCGACGCGAGCGTGCCGGTACTCAACAAGCTCGAGGACCCCATCCGCCGCGCGGGGGCTGAAATCAGAACTCTTGCCCGCGGACCCAAAATCTCGAGCGTGGAAGACATCATCCGAGAAGTCCAGATAACGAACGCGGCGGCGATTGTAATCAGCCATCCAGAATCGGGCGCCGCCGCGTCGCTGGCACAGCACCTGCAAATCCCGGTCGTGAATGCGGGAGATGGCACGCACGAAAATCCGTTGCGCGCGCTCGTCGATCTCTACGCAATCACCAAAGCAAAAGGAGCGCTCGAAGGCATCCGCGTGGCGCTGCTCGGCAATCTCAAATTCGGCGCAGAAGCGCATTCGCTGGCGCGGTTGCTGGGCTTGTTCAACTTGCGCCTTTCGTTCGTCTCACCTGCCGCGCTCTCGATGCCCTACGATTTGAGCGACGAAGTGAGATTGACGGCGTATGAAGTCGAAGAGACGAACGACTTGGCGACGACATTACGCAAGACCGATGTGCTGTATCTATCGCGTATCGACCCCGCGCGGGTCGAGCCGAAGGTGTACGAAAAGACGAAAAAGCTATTCGATTTATCGCCCACAATTTTCGACGAAGCGAAATCGGGCTTGTTTATTTTTGGAGAATGGGACGGCGCGGACGAATTGTTGGCGAATTCACGCCAAATATTTCGGGATTCGACGAACGCGCTCGTCCCCGCTTTGATTGAGTTTGCGACCAACTAACCGCGCCCCCTCCCTACCTTCACGTTGTGCGGAGGAGGGCAACAAGCGAGCAGTCTATCAAGTCAGAATAGAGTGGCTTGCTTGTTGCTCAGGTTGAGAATTTCTCCACCGGCGACGCGGTGCGCGTAACGCGTCGTCTCGGGCACGCGATAGCCCTTGCAGCACTTTAAAACATAATCGACGGCGGTCGATAGATCAATCCTATTTCCAATCGAGACATAGACCGGCGTCACTTGAAGTTTGGTTCTCAGTGCCGCGCCCACGGTCTCGCCCATGTGAATCAATGGCGTCCGCGCGCCGATTCGCTCTTCGGGAATTTCCGCGCGTCCGACCAGAATTGATTTGCCGCAGCCGATGGTCGCTCGGTCCAGCAACACGCCTAGATGACACGCGATGCCAAACCGACGCGGGTGAGCGCGTCCTTGTCCATCGACGATGATGAGTTGCGGCTCTTGCTTGAGTTGCGCCAGCGCGTCGAGCACCACCGGCAATTCGCGAAAAGCGAGCAAGCCCGGCACGTACGGAAAGGTGACCGGTCGGCGCGCAATCGCGGCTTCCACCGGCTCGAGTTGCGGGAATGTAAGCACTACTGCGGCAGCGCGGCTGACCGTATTATTTTCTTCAAAGCCCACATCCACGCCGGCGACGTGGGTGACGGGCGCGAATTCATTTTGTTGGCGCACTTGTGCGGCGAGCGCGCGTTGCTGCTCGATTGCCTCTTGAGGCGAAAGCTCCCAGTGGAGATTCTGCGGAATTTTCATAACGCGATTATAGCCCCTGCCCGCCTCATTGACAATTTCCCCGAAATCGATAATATAAAAGCGCATTTATGCTTTCCCGCAGCAAACCCCACCTCCCCGCCCGCTCATTCCGCGACCTGCACGAATACTTTCGGACCTTGAGCGATGGCGCGCGCTTGAGGATTCTCGAGCATCTCGCCTCCAGTCCGAACGACTTGAAAGTTTCCGACCTCGCTCGCGCGCTGAGGATGAGCCAGCCACTCTGTTCGTGGCACTTGAGCCGTCTCGTCAAAATCGGCTTGGTCAAGATGCGTCGCGTCGGACGCGAGGCGCGCTGCTCACTCGACCGGGTGCGGCTCGCGGAATATGAGCAGAGCTTTTCGACCCTGTTGGCAGAAAGATATGCGCGGGCGGCGGCGCGTGGATTCAAAGAGTAGTAACGAATGGTGCTAGTTGCTGTTTCAAGCTTGGTACATGCCCCAATCATACGATTTTGCCTAAACTTCCGTGATAGCGTGAGCGTCAACCAGCACCATTCGTTAGTAGCGGATCGGATCGGAATTTTTGCTCGCCGCAGATTGCATCGCAGTCATAGGATACTTTTTCAAATGCCTGACGACCGTGCTCGTGAAATGGTCGAGGAGTGTATTTCCGAATGATCATCGCCTTTTATCTCTGGCGCTTGGGCAGTTGGCTCGTTTCAATCGTGCCGCCGCCCATCGCCGACCTATTCGCCCGCGCGAGTGGAGCGAGCGGTTACTATATGTGGGCTTCACGACGGCGCGTCGTGCGCGAAAATTTTTCGCGCGTGCTCGGCAAACCCGCAAATCACCCGGACGTGGGACGCGTCGCGCGCTCGTCGTTTGTAAATATGTCCCGCTATATGGTCGAGATTATGCGTTACCCGCGCGTGTCGATGGAGCAGCTCGAGGCGCGGGTGGTGATAAATGAGACCGAAGAATTCCGCCGCGCGATGGCAACCGGCACCTCGGTGATTATGATCTCGGCGCATTTTGGAAACATCGACTATGCGAGCGCGGTCGCGACGAAAAAATACGGTCGTTTCACGCTTGCCGCGGAAACCATTCATCCGGTTCAGCTGTTCCAATATCTCGCGCGGGTGCGCGCGGCACGCGGCGTCGATTTGATTCCGTATGATCAAGCGCCGCGCAAAATTCTCGAAGCGCTCAAGCGCAAAGAATGGATCGGCTTTCTGATCGACTTTGGCGTGAACAATCAAAAAGATATTGCCACAACCGAAGTGATGTTCTTTGGCGCGCCGACGCGCTTTCCCGCCAGTCCCGCCATCCTCGCGCAGCGCAGCGGTTCGCCCATCGTGGTGGTGCACACCTATGTCGATCCTCGCGACAAGCGCATCATCTCACAAATCGAATCGCCTATCTATGTGCCGAAATCTCTGCCGCGTGAGCAAGCCGCACACGAAACCATGCAAGCCGTCGCGCAGCGTATGGAAGAATTTATCCGGCAGCATCCAGAGCAATGGTACGTCTTTCGCGCGATGTGGCCCCAAGCGGTGAAAGGTGAGATCGACGCGGTCGGCTCGGGCGCGTAAGCATTCACAAATTAGTTGACGCGATTTTTCCTCACAAGAAATTCAGTCGGCTGTCTCGAAAATGGAGGACAGACTGGCAGCGTTCGCCCGTTTCGCTCACGGTGAGTGGGACTGATTATTTTTTCAGCGTAAATGCGCGGGCGCGTCCGACTGAAAACCTGTCAGGTCTTTTCTCAATGTCCTTTTGGTTCTATCGTCTCGCCACCACTCTCGCTCCACTTGTACCGGAACGTTTTGGTTATTGGCTCTTTGCTCGATTTGGCGACGTCGCCTACATTTTTGGGCGCCGCGCGCGGGAACAGTACCTTAAGAATCTCGAACACGTGCTTGGCGCGGACTCTGCGCCGGCTGAACTGGAACGCCTCGCCCGACTCGCGTTTCGCAATCTGCTGAAGAATTATTTCGATCTCTTTCGCGGGCATCGTCTCACATCGGACCAGGTCCGCGCGCAGTTGGCGCAAGTCATCGGCTTTGAGCATATGGAATCCGCCTTGGCGCAAGGCAATGGCGTGATCGCGGGCAGCGCCCACTATGGCAACTATAATCTTTTTCTCCATCTCTCCGCGATCTATTTGAAAGAACGAGCCCGCATCGTCGTGCCGGTCGAGCATCTTCGTCCCGAAAAATTGTACCAGTTGGTGAAAGAACAGCGCGCCAGTCAGGGGATCGAAATTGTTCCGGTTGAGTCTGCGGCGCGCACCTTGATCAAAACCGTGCGCGCGGGCAATATCGCCGGACTGGCGCTCGACTATGATGTAACCGGCACCGGACAGCTCATCGACTTTTTCGGCGCACCCGCGCGATTGCCCGACGGTGCGGCGGCGCTTTCCTTAAAGTACAATGCCCCAGTTATTCTGGGATTTAGTCGTCGCCTCGACAACAACCGGTGCGAGATCGTTATTGAGCCGCCGCTGGAAATGGAATCGACCGGTGACCAAGCGCGCGACACGCGCGTTGGGACGGAACAAGTCGCGCGCGTGTTGGAAAAATGGATCCGTCGCTATCCCGAACAATGGCTGATGCTCCAACCTATTTGGGAAAGTGACAAGCACAAATGACGAATGCACGATGAACAATGCACAA
>JBBSHK010000287.1:0-4801 GCA_038253185.1 Anaerolineae bacterium
ATCTTTTGGTCTGGATGAAGCTCTGCTTGTTGGTCGCGCTAACGCGGCAAGATCGGAGCCGCGCGTGTAAATCGCTTACGATGGTTCGGGCTTGCTGATCACCCCGTTCACTGGCGTGGGAAATTATGTCCAGCAACTGCTCGCGCACTTGTTGCAGATCGATCACGCGAATCAATATTGGCTGTTGGCGCATCGCGAGATCCAAGCGATGCGTTGGTTGAATGGCAATGGCAACGCGGCATTGGCTGCCACGCATTTTCCCAATCGCTTGGTGTGGATGCAATGCCTGCTCCCCTTCACGCTGCGCGCGCTCGATCCCGACGTGATGCATTTTCCAAATTTCGTCGCGCCACTGGCGGCTCGTGGCAAACTCGTCGTCACGGTGCACGATCTCGCGTTGCTGCGTTTTCCGGAACTCTTCCCGCCGCGCCAGCGCATAATTATGCGCCCCTTGATCGCACCAACCGTTCGCCGCGCCCGCGCCATCATCACCGTTTCGAAGGAGAGCAAGCGCGATATTGTCCGCACGTTGCGGATTGCGCCGTCGAGAGTGCACGTGATTTACGAAGCGGCTGCGCCCATCTTTTATAGAACGCGCGAGGAGGGGGAATCGGCGCGCCGGCTGACGGCATACGGTTGGGATCCGACTGCGCGGCATTTACTTTACGTCGGCACTGTCGAGCCGCGCAAAAATTTAACGCGGTTGGTCAGTGCGCTGCAACACTTGCACCGGCGCGGCAACCGCGCGCACCTGTGGGTCGTCGGGCAGGCAGGTTGGCATGCCGACACCATAATGCAGCGCGCCCAAGAATTGGGTCTCGCCCCTTTTGTGCATCTGACCGGATACATCGCCCTCGCAGATTTGATTGCCTTTTATCAGTCGTGCGATGTCTTTGTGTTGCCCTCGCTGCACGAGGGCTTTGGTCTGCCGGTGATGGAAGCGATGGCATGCGGTGCGCCGGTGGCGGTGTCTGATACGCCTGCGCTGCGGGAGATCGCGGATGAAGCCGCTTTGAATTTTGATCCCACCGATGAAGAGGCGATGGCAACCGCGCTTTACCAAATTCTCGCGGATGACGAATTGAATCGAGAGCTACGTCGCCGAGCGCGGGCGCGGGCGCAAGAGTTTTCGTGGACGCGCGCCGCACGCGAAACGTTGGCGGTATACGAAGCAGTAGTCAATAGTCCGTAGTCACGATATTTTTTCATGGAAATTTTTAACACGTATCCCCGCGCGGCGCTCGCGCCGGTCACCGAAGATTTGGCACGGCTCGTCGCGCAAGATGATCTCGGCACGCTGCGACAATGGGGTGAGGCGGAATGGGCGCTCGCGCCGCAAACCGCGTTCGTGCTCGGCGTCGGCGCGCTGCTCTATTCGCAATTACGCGAGCGCGAGCAGTTGACAGAATTGCCGCCAAACTTTCGTGAGGCATTGGCACGGCAATATCAATTGAATCGCGCGCGCGTGATGCGAATGCTGGACGAATGGCAGCAGGTGTTGCGCGCGTTGGAGACGACGCACGTCCAATTGATTCCGTTAAAGGGGATCGTGCTGCTCGAAAATTTTTACGATGATGGAGCGAAACGCCCGCTGACCGATCTGGATTTTTTGATTCGACCAGAAAATTCTGCCGAGACCCGCGCGGGATTGGAATCGCTTGGTTACATAGTGGAAGATCATGCCTCCAAGCTCAATTTTGTGCGCGCGGATAATCGCTTGCCCATCTGCATGGACGCCGAGCATCCTGACAATCCGCGGCGCGTGGAAGTGCATACGCGGCTCGAAGATGAATTTCGCGGGAGCACGATCGATTGGACCGAGCAGGCGTGGACGAGCAGCCGCGCAGCAACTCACTCGGCAATCACCCGCGAATTGGATATTAGTGTACTGTGGGCGCACCTGCTCTCGCATACCTCGCGCGATTTCCTCGCCTGCCGCGGGCGCTTGGTTCAATTGCACGATCTCGCGCTCGTCGCGCGGACGATTACTTCACGCGGCTGTTGGTCGAGTGCCATAGCACCGCGCGGGGCAGCGTCGGCGCGATTTTTTTATCCCGCGCTCGCGTTGATGCGCCGTTACTTTGGCAACGTGATACCAACAACCTATTTAGATCAAATCGCGGCGCTAACGCCGCCGCGCCTGCGCGCGTGGTGTGAGGAGCAATCCTTGTTCGATGTATCGTGGTTGGGCGGGCAGCACCTCGGCGCGTGGCAAACGTTGACGTTGTGGCCCCAATCGCCGCGCGAAATGTTCAAGATGGCGCGCGTGATGTGGCAACGGCGCGCGCTGCACCTGCATCATTCATTTCCGGAACTGCGCGGCACGCGTGGCTTTTTCTTCGCGTACCTCGCGTATGCTTGGGACCAGGCGCGCGGCAGCCGTCGCCAGCGCGAACGGCGCGGTCGCTGGGATTACGCGCCACCCAAAGAGCATTGATGCGGATCGCTTTGATTCTGCCCGGCTATGCGGTGAACGAAGCCGATTGGGGTATTCCAGCCTTTCGCGATTATGCCGACGCGCTCGCGGCGCGGCACGCGGTGCACGTCTTTGCGCTCCGTTATCCCTATCGCCGCGCGATCTATTCGCTCCACAATGTCACCGTGCATTCGTTCAACGGTGCGCGGCGGCGCGGCGCGCGGAATGTCGCGTTGTGGGCGGACGTGATTCGCGCGATGGTAGGCGAAGGTCGGCGCGGGCGTTGGGATCGGATTCACGCATTTTTCGCAGACCAGACCGGTGTGTGCGCCAGTATCGCCGGGCGATTGTTGCGCGTGCCGGTCGTCATAAGTTTGGCAGGGAGCGAGGTCATTGCGCTAGAAGATATTCACTATGGCGAGCAGTTGTGGCGGCATCATCGCGCGATGATTGATTGGGCGGCACAATGGGCGGATGTTATCACTGTTGGTTCGCGTTATATGCTCGACCTCGCGCGTCAGGCACTGCCGCGGGCGCGCAAGAAATTGAAATGGGCGCCGCTGGGTGTTGATACCACGCGTTTTTCGCCGCGCGAGGCTATCACGCGCGAGCCAGTGCTGCTGCAAGTCGCATCGAAGCGCACCGTAAAAAATCCTGCGCTTTTATTGCGCGCATTTGAGCGCGTCTCTCAAGTTTGTCCCGAGGCACGGCTGGAAGTTGTGGGACGCGATTGGTCGGAACAAGATCGCGCGATTGCGCGCATCTCTGTGGATGGCGAGATTCCACACGACCGACTGCCAGACATTTATCGCCGCGCTGCCGTCTATCTACAGACTTCGCGTCACGAAGCGCAAGGGATGGCGGTGCTTGAAGCCGCAGCGTGTGGAGTGCCCATCGTCGGCACGCCGGTTGGGGTACTGCCCGAACTCGCGCCGGTGGCTGCGCAAATCGCGAGGTCGGATTCAGAACTCGCCGATGCGACGATTCAACTCTTGACACATCTGCAAGACGCCGCGCGAGTGGGCGACGCCGCGCGGGCGCGCGTTTGCCGCGAATATTCGATCGAGAAATGTGTGGCGCGATTTGAAAAAATTTATGACGACTGCCGTTGAGATTGAGCAGGTCAAGCACAGAGCTCAGTCGTCGGCAGTCCGTCGCAAGCGGCCTGCTCTCACCGGCTATCTCTTTATCAGTCCGTGGCTCATCGGCTTTGTGCTTTTCACTGCCGCGCCGTTGGTCTTTTCGCTCGCTTCGAGTTTTACTGATTTGAAAATTTTTGGCGGCGGCGAATGGATCGGTCTAAAAAATTATCAAGCAATTCTCACCGACGACGATTTATTTGCAACGGCGCTGGCGAACACTCTCGTTTACACTGCGCTGTTCGTGCCTGCCGTCAATCTGCTCGCGCTGGTTATGGCGCTGCTGCTCAGTCGCGAGTCGCGACTGGCAGGTTTGTGGCGCACCATTTATTTTTTACCGTCGTTGATGGGGAGCGTCGTCGTCGCGGTGTTATGGCGCTATATCTTTGGAACCAGTTCTGGTCTGATGAATTCGCTGCTGGGTCTGTTTCAGCTCGCGCCGATCGATTGGCTGGGCGATCCGAACTGGACCAAGCCCGCGCTGATCATTATGAATCTATGGGCGTTCGGTGGATTGATGTTGATTGACCTCGCGGCGATCCAACAGGTGCCGCGCGAATTAAAGGACGCGTCGCGCATAGATGGCGCGGGCAGTTGGGCGCGGCTGAAATTTATCACGTTGCCGTTGATTACCCCTGCGCTCTTTTTCAATTTGGTCGTGAGCGTGATTGCAACGCTGCAAATTTTTACGCCCGCGTATATTTTTACCGCGACCGATTTCGTTCAGGCGGGCGCGCAAAATTCGCTGCTGTTCTATGTGTTGTATCTTTACCAACGCGCATTTCGCCCGCCGTTCGAGCTCGGCTATGCGGCGGCGCTGGCGTGGCTGCTCCTCATCGTGATTGCAGGACTGACCATCGTGCAATTTCGCGTGTGGCGCGTTCGGAGTCAAGCCGGATGACGCGCGCATTGGTAAATGGATCGCTCCAACTTTTTCTCGCGCTCGGCGCGGTGGTGATTCTGATTCCGTTCGCCTGGACGCTCTCTGTCTCGCTCACGCCGCGCGAATTAATTTTCGCGTGGCCCCCGCGTTGGTTCCCCCAGCCGTTGCAGTGGGACAATTACGCGCAGGCGCTGACCGCACTCCCCTTTGCGCGCTACGCGCTCAACACCCTCGTCTTGATGGTGTTCGTCGAAATTGGCACGCTGTTGTCATCGTCGCTGGTCGCGTTTGGATTTGCGCGGATGGAATGGCGGGGTCGCGAATTTTTTTTCTATCTTATGCTCGGCAGTATGATGATTCCGG
>JBBSHK010000288.1:0-4794 GCA_038253185.1 Anaerolineae bacterium
TCAGCCTTCCGCCTTCCGCCTTTATCCTTGTTTTGATTCTCGCCGGTTACTTGCTCGGCTCGATTCCGGTCGCGTGGCTTTTGACCGAACTGGTCGCGCATAAAGATTTGCGGACTCTGGGCAGCGGCAACGTTGGCGTGATGAACACCGCGCTGAGCGTGCATCGCTGGACGGGGCTGCTGGTCTTTGTCGCCGAGTTGAGCAAAGGATTTATCGCGGTCGCGCTCGCGCGCTATTTCGCCGGAGATGAAGTGGCAGTCGGCTCGACCGTGCTCGCGACGATTGCGGGAACGCGCTGGCCCATCTGGCTGCGCGGTCGCGGTGGGCGCGGCAACAGCGCGGCGGTCGCGGCGCTCGCGTTAATCTCGTGGCAAACGCTCGCGCTTATGCTCGTCATTTATTTATTGGCGCAGCGATTCACGCGCAGCAATTTTCTCGCGATGCGAATTGGGCTTGTACTTTTTCCAACCGTCTTTGGTGTGGTCACGCAGTCGTGGTGGTCGGTACTGTTCGGCGCGTGCTTTAGTCTCATTTTTGTCAGCACGCACAAGCCGCAGACCGATGATCATTTGTTAATGAAAGCGCGCTATCCGACGCTGTGGACATTTCTCACCGCGCCACCGCGGAAATAATTTTGTCAACTGATTTGGCGTCCTGCATTCGTCATTTATCTGGACGTCTTTTGGCTCAAGTCTGCAAAAGGAAACAGAAATGATGGCAACCGCACAGCACTGGAAAAGGTATCAGTTCCTGCGTATTGGCGCGGCTCTCGTCGTGATTCTTGTCCTCGCCTACCTCGCACTCGGTGCCTATCTTGCATTCAAACTGACCGAACCCGTACGCCAGCCGCCGCACATCGCACTCACTTCTATCGTAGGCGGGAGTGAAGAGATTCGCATTCGCTCGCGCGATGGGCTCGCACTGGCGGGCACGTTCCTTGCCGCGCCGGGATCGGACCACGCGCTGTTACTCGCTCACGGTTTCAATTCGTGCCGCAGTTGCGAGTTCGACGGTCGGTTTATTGAATTCGCAAATCGAATGCGCGCGCTCGGTTACAATGTCTCGACAATTGACCTGCGCGGGCATGGAGAATCGGAAGGCAGTCACGTCACATTTGGTCAGGAGGAAAAGCGCGATGTCTTGGGCGCGGTGGATTGGCTGCAGCAGCGCGGGGTCTCAAAGATCGGTGTGCTCGGCGTTTCACTCGGCGCGGCAGGCACCGCCGAAGCCGCAGTGGACCCGAACGGCGGAGAGAAGATTCGCGCGCTGGTGCTAGATAGCTGCTTTGGTGAATTTCACGGACTGCTCGAAAAGAATTTTACGGATCGCTCCGGCTATCCCAATTCGGTGCTACCCGGCGGTCTGTTGATGACGCGGCTTTTGCTCAATGTGGACCTCGAGGCAAATCAACCAGTGCGAGACCTGCGCAAAATCAAAGTTCCCGTGATGCTCATCTACGGGCGGCACGACGAACTCGTTCCGGCGGAACAGATCCCCGCCATGGCAGCGGCGCTTCCGAATACGGAAGTCTGGATTTCGGAGGACTCGAAACACGCGCGCATTTATAACGCGCATACGGAGGAATATATCGCGCGGGTGAATCGCTTTTTGGATCAGGCGCTGCGCTGAGCCGCAAGTCAAAATAAACAAGCCCTTCTATTTCAAAGACAAGCCTCCGCGCAGCTTGGCGTCTTTTGGCGGCTTTTGCTCTGGAATTGGCGGTTCGATTCCGGTTTAATCAATACAGAATGAAGTTCAACTCGTCCGATTTCAGAATCACAGAGAGGTTTCACCATCATGAAAAATCAAAATGCCGCCAAGCTCACAACTCAATTCGGTCCGCAAATTTCTTTGCGCGGTCGCTTGCTGCGCCGCTTCATTCAGCTCGCGACGCATCTCCTGTTCAAAGTAGAAATCTTGGGCGCGGACAATGTGCCGAGCGGAAATTACATTGTGGTCGCGAATCATCTGAGTTGGATCGATCATCTCTTGCTGCTGTTTGTGTTGCCGCCTGCGCCGCGTTTGTATCTCGTCGGCGCGGCGCAGGCGATCAACAAGCCGTGGAAAGTTTGGTTGATGGAAACGTTCGGCGGAATTATTCCATTCGAGCGCGGCGCGAACTGGGTTGGCAGAGAGACGTTGACCAGACCGCTGGAAGTTTTAGAGAGCGGCGCATCGCTGTTACTTTTTCCCGAAGGCGATGTCGGGTTGAATGAAGGCGAACTGTTGCCGCTCAAGCGCGGCGTCGGTCACTTTATCACGCGCGCGCCGGCGAATATTCCGATCCTGCCCATCGCGCTGAGCGGCGTCAAGGAATTGTATTGGCGCAAACCGATTCGCGTCATCATCGGTGAACCATTCCAGATCGCGCGTGCGGGAACGAGTCACCGCGCGGTGATCAATAACACCGTCGCGCAAGTCACGCGAAATTTGCGCGCGCTGCTGTCGTGCTACGAAGAACCGGTCGTCGCGAAAAAGCACCTGCTCTTCCTGACCGATCCGTGGAGCTAGAAGCCAGGCAAACCGGGGCAATTGACAGCGCCGTCACTCGAAGATATTAGCCGAAGCAGGACAAAAGCTGCGAAGCATCTCTATAAAAAAACAATCATTCGCGGTAAACTTGTCTACCGCGCGTTCCCCTGAGAAAAAGGAGACAACAATGAAACCTCTCTCGCGCACCAGGACGCTCGCCTACAGCTTTGGCAATTTCGCGGCAGGTTTGTATTACGCCTTTAACAATTTTACCCTGCCGCTTTATCTTTCGCTCTTTACTAGCAACGCAATCCTTATTGGCTGGTTGAGCAGCACGCGCTCGTTTGAGCAATCGGTCGTTCAGCCGCTCGTCGGCGCACAGAGCGATCGCACCTGGACGCGCTTGGGTAGACGCGCGCCTTTTTTCTTGATTGCGATGCCGCTGTCCGCGTTACTGCTCGTCGTGAATGGACTGTTGCCGCACGGTCCATCATTCCTACCGATTGTCGTCATCACGGTCTTTTTATTTTCATTCCTGTTCAATATCGGCATTGACCCGTACACCGCGCTGCTCGCCGATGTCACGCCTTCGGAACAACGCGGCACGGTGAATGGCGTCAAGGAGATTTTTGGGTTTGTGGGGCAGGTCGCGATCTTGATTGCCGCCGCGGTACTTTTTGAAGCGCGCTCCGATTGGATTTTTTTCTTCGTTGCAGCGTTTCTCGTGCTTGGCTTTGACGTGGTCGCATTGGGCGTACGCGAAACGCGCGGGCAGATCCATGCGGAAGGTAAAATAGCGCGCCCCTCCATCGCGGGTTGGTCGCGCTATGTCGTCGATCAGTGGAATGGACAGCGCGAAGCGGTAAAACTTTTGGGCGTGAAACTTTTGTACCAGTTCGGGATCAATGCCGCGGTCCCGTTTCTCACATTATTCGTGGTGAGGGAAATTGGACTAAATGGTTGGCCCGAGATGCTCGCGGCGTTTCCGATTTTGAGACCGGTCGGCGAAGTTGTGAAAGACGCGCAAGGACTGTCGCAAATTATGGGCGCGGTGCTATTGCTCTCGACGGCATTGTTTGTGCTGCCCTGCGGGCTGCTCGGCGATCGCCTCGGTAAGAAAAAAGTTTTCGCGTTCGGGCTGCTGGTGATGGGCATCGTCGGCTTGCTCGCCGCATTCGCCACGACGATTCCGCAACTCTTTATCTATTTGATCTTGCTCGGCTTTGGCAACGCGGCGCAGACTGTGCTCTTTTTTCCGTACCTGTCCGACCTCGTGCCCGCCAACCGCATCGGTGAATTCCAGGGCTTGTCCGCGACGGCAGAAACCGGCGGCGTCTTTCTCTCGATCCTGCTCGCGGGCGAACTGATCAATCTGAATTTATTCGGATTAAAGTATCGGCTGATTTTTATTATCACCGGAATTTTTCTGCTACTCGGTTTCTTCGCAGTGCTGTTCGTAAAGGCGCGACTCCCCAAGCCCGAGCCAAACGAATTACAGACAGAAGCCGCGCCGGTCTGATTACGATGCCAGATCGGGGCGCAGTGAACGCGCGGCGCGCAAATAAATGTGGCGCACCACTTTCAATTCGCGCTCGGTCTCGATGAGCAGCAGTACGCGAATACAGCGCGCGAGGTCGCCTTGTACGCGCGCCTGCTGCATATCGAGCAGCGCGACGTGAGTCCAACCCAGCTCGCGCGCCGCACGCGTGGGGAACGCGGCATCGAGGTCCGCTGTGAGGGTAAAGAGGATCGAAAGAATTTCGCGCGGCGTGAGATTATTCGCGCGCGCGATTTCGCTGAGCAGTTCGCGCGCGGCGTCGAGAATCGCCGCTTCGGTATTTTCATTGGCGACGGTCGCGCCGCGAATAGTGAAAGTGAGCATAGGTTTACGCGGTAAGAAAACAGCGCGGGGCTCGTCCCCACGCTGCCAACACGGACCAGTCTAGCATCGCCGCTCCGCACTGTCAAGCGCTTGGGATGCGCGCTTGACGCGGCGCACCGAGTCTGGTAAAATTAATTCGATGCTTATCGAATCAGATTGATGGGGTGTGATATGGCTGAAAATCAAGCACGGCTGCTGAATTTCTTCAAGGCGCTTTCCAACGAGTCGCGTCTCAAGATCGTCGGCTTGCTGGCGCAGCAAGCGCGCAGCGGCGATGAACTCGCGGCGATGCTCGGACTGGGCGCGCCGACCGTTTCCCATCACCTGGCGCGTTTGCAGGAGGCGGGACTGGTCGAGGCACGGGCGCAGCAATATTATAATGTGTATGCGTTGCGCGCCTCTGCCCTGCAAGCGATGGCGCGCGAGTTGCTCTCGACCGA
>JBBSHK010000289.1:0-4790 GCA_038253185.1 Anaerolineae bacterium
CCTGAATATTCCAACTGAATTTGCGTGTGAACTTTGGAATGCTCGCCACCGCATCGATGGTTTTTTGCTTGGTGCCGAGGGGACCGAACCACCAGTCGTCCGCGCCCCAGTCGGACATGATCCACGGCGCGATGGAAAAGAGTTCGTCGGGCAGCGCGTCGCCGTTCGAGAGTACGCCGCGGCGGAACCATTCGAACATCGCGCGGTGATTTGCCGCGTGCTGCTCGGGCGCAAGTTTGGGGTAACGGTGGTCTTCTTCGACGCCCCATTCCCAACCGCCCTCGCCGCCGACCATCGGCAAGCAAAAGCCGAGCGATTCGACCATCCACGACTTGTGTTCGAGGAAACGCAGGATGCTGGTATCGTCGTCGTGGATGGTCGCGCCGGGATGCGCGGACGTGCGTCGCAGCGCGTTCAATTCATCGCGTGGAAGTGAGAATTCAAACTGCGCGTATTCTTGTGCCGACACCGGCGTGCCGCGTTGGTTCACTTCATCATACGGATAATTGAGCGGGTGATTGCTGCCGTAATTGTGAAGGCAGAACCACGCTTTGTTCCAAATGTCGGTGCGCCCGCGCGTTTGCACCGCATTGAACGCGGCGAGCCATTCGTCTTTGCCGAGCACCGCGCCGACGCCGGGGTAACCGCCCGCGTCGAAAACGATTGCCGCGGCGTCTGCCCATTTTTCACCAAACTTGTTCAAGTCGGGTGTTTTGTTCCATTCGCGCTCGTCGCCCGGCTCATTGAAAATTTGAATGTAAGGCGGAATGCCGAGAGCAGTCAACATCTTTACTCCCGTGTCCCAATGAATCTGCTGCGCATCGATCTTGCAGATGAGACGGCAAACGGGCATCACGTCCGCCGCCCACACAGCCGCAGCCGCCTTGCCGATCTGCTGCCAGTCTTGCGCGGCGATAAGTGTCCACCGCGCATTGATCTCGCGCAGCCATTCGACGCCCTGAGAGACGAACGGTTTGTTGTTGGTCTCGGTCACGTCGAGACGAAAATGAATGCCGATGCCATTGTCGTTCTTGGGGCGTGGATAGTCCTGAAGTTTCATCGTCAGCTCCTCTGTGGAACGGGGGAAGAGAACGCGCGCAATTATTGTCGCGAAAAAATTCTAACACAAAGGCGCGCGGTTGGAAAGAGGCGACGAAAATAGGTGGGTTGAATCTCCGAAGCAGAGCATTGAGAACCAGGTCGAAAAAAATTTTGGCACGTCACCATTCTCCGCGCGCTCGGCGTCTCGGCGGTGAAATTCCTCTGTGTCTCTCAACGCGCGCTCACCACGATGCGCGCCAGTTCGATTTCCGTCCCTTCATTCGATGCGGCAACGGGCGAACCGTCCGCGCTGTGATACACGACGACGCGCAGCGCGTATTCGCCCGTGGTCACATCATGCGGGACAAAGAAGCCGCGTCGCATAACCTCATCGCCGGAGGGAATCGGCGCGTCTTGCTGCAATTTTTTTTCGCCCGCGCCATTGACCAGCCGCAGCGAGTAACTGTACCCATTCGACACCGCGCGCCAATGCAACTGCGCGGGAATAAATTCGATCCCCGCCGCTATCGGTGCATCGCCGACGCCGAATGAAATCAATTTCACGTCCGCGCCAAAATCAATCGTCTGTTCATTGACACGCGGCGGCGGCGCTTGCGCGAAATATTCTAGCCGCGTGTTGCCAAACCAATCATCCACCACCACGTAATCATCCGCGAAAAAATTGGCGATCTGGTCTTCGAGCTGCCGACCCTGCACCTGATACGCCAAAAGCCACACGCGCGGATTGCTCGCGCGAATCTGCTGCAACTCGCGCGACATTTTTTCGGGATGCGTGATCCAATCTTCGCCTGCCACTTCTAAAATATCAAGCGCCGCGCCGCGATAATATGCTTCGAGATAGCCGATCTGCCACGGATATGGCGCGAGCACAATGTCTTGTGGCTGCGCGACCGTTTCCATTTCGCGAATGAGCGGGCGATAATCTTCCGCCTCGTAACGCGGCACGGTGTAAAAATCGTACAGCGACATCGCCGAAATCGCCGCGAGCGCGAGGATTGCCGCATAGGCGACGCGCGGGCGATAATTAAACACCGTGTTAACGCCAGACGCGACGAGCAAATAAAACGCAGGCGCGGCAAACAGCAGCAATCGCTCGTAACGCATCGGATGAAATGTGTAAAAGAGATTAACGGCAAAGCCGAGCAGCAAAGGAATGAAAACAAAGGATGAAGGATGAAGGATGAAGGATGAGGCTCGACGGAGGACGGAGGACGAAGGACGGATGCTGGAAGTCTGCTGCCCGCGAGCCGCTGTCCGCTGTCTGCTATCTGTCGTCTGTCGTGTGTCGTCTGTTCTCTGTCGTCTCTCCTCTGTCGCCTGCCGTCTGATTCCCACCACCGCGAGCGCGAAGAAGAGCAGCGCGCCCCAACCGAGCCACGTCACAGTGTTCAAGTGTCCAGTCGAAAATGTGACGAGATGCTGCGCGAAAAAGGTCGCGGGATCGAGGCGCGAATATTGTTCGATGCCGACCTTGGAGGTCACATACGCGTACAGTTTGGGTCCGGCGTAAATGAGCCACGGCAGATACAGGATAAAAATTGCAAACCACGCGATGATCCACGCGCGCAGGGTAAAGGACTCGCGCTTGCGGTCTTTCGAATGCAGCACAACCAGCATCTGCGCGACGAGAACGAACGCGGCGAAATATTGGGTGTACAGCGCAGCGGCGGTAACGATAATGTAAGCGAGCCACCGCCCACGCGCGGGTTTCACCTCACCCACTTTCAGCAAAAGCATTTGCAGCGCGATGGAGGCGAGCGCGAGCAGTGTGACCAATCCGTACATTCGCACTTCTTGCGAATAATAAATATGCAGCGGTGAAATCGCGAGCAGCAGCGCGGCAAGAACCCCCACTCTTTCTCCGTCCTCGGTTGAAAGGGGGAGGGTTGGCGACGCGTCAGGGGAGCGGGCGATTTCCTTCCCGACGAAATAAATCAGCGGCACGGTAGCGACGCCGACCGCGACGGAAAATATTCGCAGCGCGAGGTCCGTTTTTCCCGCGAGCGCGATCCAGATTTGCAGCAGCGCGTAATAGAGCGGCGGATGAATGTCGACCGCAGTGCGCGCCAGCATCGTGAAAAAATCGCGCGTCGCGAAAAAAACGGAATAGCCCTCGTCCCACCACAGCGGCTGGTAATCAAGCTGAAGGACGCGTAGGGCAAAGGCGATGAGGAGAATTGCGAGGAGAACGAAACGCGGTTGCGCGAGCCGTGTACGCATTTTGAAAAATGTAGGGGCGCAGAATTCTGCGCCCCTACGCGTTGGTCAAGAAATCAACTGCCGCCGTTACTCGTAATCATTGCGAGCCAAAGTACAGCCACCACGCGCCGGATTGATTAAAGTTAATCGTGACTCCTTGCGAGATCGGCGTGAGATCGGTATTCGACCGCACAAAGCGGATGACCATCGTCTTGGTGCCGCCGCGCACCACATCGCCCAGATCGAGCTTGCCATTAAACTTGTCTACACTCGTGGCATCGCCTGACCGTTGGCAGTTACTGCCGTAAGCATACCCTGACATTTGTGAGTTGTCCGATTGCGCGAGACGGTCTTTTCCAGCGTAATCTTTCAACAGAACTCCGCCGGAGAATGCGCCGAACCAATAGCCGACGGAGTAAGGACGTGGCGGGTCGCCCAGTCTCTTGGCAGTCATAATGACTTCGTACACCGGGCTGGCATTGGGGCACTG
Source organism: Anaerolineae bacterium (assembly GCA_038253185.1). Classification (GTDB taxonomy): domain Bacteria; phylum Chloroflexota; class Anaerolineae; order UBA4142; family SHND01; genus JBBSHK01. Next base: position 3,752 of record JBBSHK010000289.1, read on the forward strand.
GTACGCGGGTTCTCCATTCGGAGAAATCCTCCCGTCCGGTGCAAGTAAGAATGTCGGTTTCGGAGGCGCCGGTGGTTGCGTCGGCGCGGGCGGTTGTGGGCGTAGGGTTGGTTGTACATTGACCACCGGTTTTTTCGTCGCGGTGGGTAATGCCGGCGCAACGGTGGCGCTCGTCGCCGCGGGTGTGTCCGTTGCCGCGCTGGTCGCGGTCGCTTCCGGCGTATTGGTCACATCGACAATCTCTGTCGCGGTTGCGCGCGGCGTGAAGGTTGCGCGCGGCGTGCGCGCGGGTGTCTCCGTCGCGCTATTTACAGAAACGTTCGGGGTCGAAGCACATCCGCTCGCGGCGAGAACCAGCGCGAGCGCGCAGAGAGTGAGCATTAGCTTGAACATTTTTCCTCCCGGTGACAACACACTCCAAAACTGTTCAGGGTTGGCAAGGATGCGGGGACAGTGTTGCAATGCGTTGGAGAAGTGGCTCACTCATATCGAGCTTGAGGGCAAAAGGTACGGCGAGCCAAGCTCGCAGATTATAGTCGCGATATTTCCAAACTGCAAAATTGAATTGTCGCGCGGTCGAATTGTGGGATAGTTAGATAGTCTGCTTGATTGCCAACTTTGTGACCACGCGACCACCTGACCACTTTCCCCTTGACGCGCGCCCGTCCGTATGCTACCCTCGCCTCGTGAATCCCGGCACAGAGTTTCTCCTCGCGTCCCAAAATTCCGACGGTGGCTGGGGCTACAAGCCCGGCGGAATGTCGTACGTCGAACCCACTGCCGCAGCACTCCTCGCACTCTCCAACCTTAAGGAATTATCACGAGCCCCAAGGCGCGGCTTGGAATTTTTGCAAAAGTTGCAGCGCGCCGATGGTGGGTGGGGCATCGCCTCAATCGATCCCGACGGCGGCTGGATGACCGCGTGGGCAGTCTGGGCGCTCGCCAGCGAGGACAATGCATCCGCGAGGCGCGGTGCGGACTGGCTGCTGCGAACCGAAGGGTTGCGCGTGACCAACGCGGAGGATGTCGCGCACATCGA
>JBBSHK010000290.1:0-4789 GCA_038253185.1 Anaerolineae bacterium
ATCACTCAATTTCAGGGTGTGACCCAGCACCCGACCGATGCCGCGAAAATTTTTGGTGGGACGCAAGACAATGGCACGGTGATCTACGCCGGGACCACTTCTTGGCACACCAGCGACGCCGGCGACGGTGGCTTTACGGCGATTGATCCAACCGCGCCGACGACGTGGTACCACACTTACAACGGGGTGACTCCTTCTCGTTCCAATGATTCGGGACAGACCTGGACGGATATTCCCATACCTCTCGCTTCGGGTGAATCAAGTCGCGCGGAATTCTATCCGCCGATGGGGAATGATCCGAATTCGCCCAAGCTGTATCTTGGAACTTATCGCCTCTGGAGTTACGCCAAGAGTTCGGGCGTGTGGACTGCGATCAGCAGTGACCTGGCGGGGAGCGGCAATGACATCACCGCAATTTCTGCCGCGCCCAGCAACGGGAATGTAATTTATGTCGGCACCTCGAACGGGCGCGTGTGGCTGACGACCGACAGTTGCACCTGGACGCAAATCAACACCTCAACCCTGCCCGGTCGATACGTCACCCGGCTTGCCGTTGACCCAACGAATTACCAAACCGCGTACGCGACCTTTTCGGGATTCAACAACGCAGGCGGTTCCGGCGCGGGTCATATTTTTGTGACGACCGACGCCGGGCTGACGTGGCAGGACATCAGCGGAAATTTGCCCGACGCGCCGGTGAATGCCATCGCAATCGATCCGAATCAGCCGGGGACAATCTATCTCGGAACGGATATCGGAGTATTTTTCGCCACGACGGTCAACGGTTCAAGCACCAATTGGGCGGACATAGGTACGGGTTTCCCGAAAGTTGCCGTGTTCGGTTTGAGCGCGACGCAGTACACAAATCAAACCGTGCTCGTCGCCGCGACACACGGACGTGGGGTGTGGTCGCAAACCTTGACGTACGCGACGAGCGCGACGCGTCAACAAGTTTCACAGCCGGCGACCACAGCGACGTGCGGATCGCCCACTCCAACTCCCGCGCCGACCGTTACGCTGCAGGATAGCGCGCCCGCCGCGCAGTACGACAGTTGGGGTGTGAGAGTTGACGCAAGTGCCAATGGTGGACGCTATCGCGTAAGCAGCGACGCGACTGCTCAAGTCACCTTTCGCTTTACCGGCGCGGCGGTGACTTGGGTGACACGCAAAGGAATTGATCAAGGGAAAGCGCAAGTCACGATTGACGGTGTGACGAAATGCACCTGCGATCTCTACAGTGCGACCGATCAGCCGAACTTCAAACGTCTCTTCAGCGGTCTTGTGAGCGGCAGCCACACGTTGGTGATCAAAGTGCTCGGTCAAAAGAATACCAGCTCAAGTGGGACGAAGGTTGTCGTCGATGGGTTCATTGTCAATGGCGCGACGACTCCGGAGAACGCCAACGCGGTGCAATATGACTTGTGGAAAAGCGCGACGAACTCTGCCGCGAGCGGTGGCAGTTATCATTATTCGAGCACCACCGGCGAGCAAGTCACATTTCCCTTCAGCGGTACGAGCGTTATGTGGCTGATGGCGAAAGGACCGTCCTACGGCATCGCGCAAATTTTGATTGATGGCGCGGCGAGAGATACGGTTGACCTGTATGCGCCGACCGCGCAGTGGAATGTGCCCGGACAGTACAACACCGGCGCGGGTTTACATACCATCACGATTCAAATTACCGGAACCAAAAATGCATCTTCCAGCGGGACCAAAATCGTATTCGATGCCATTCAGGCAGCGCCCTAACCAAACCGAAGAAATAAGTTAAAGAACAATGCCGCCCGTGAAAAAGGGGCGGCATTGTTTGTCTCAGCGGAGCGCGCAAGTGTTGACACGCGCGAACGAAGACGCTAGAATCCGACAGAGTTCAGACGTGGTGACGGAGGAATAATTTGGCGGAATCGAAAATCTTGTACGGCGGTCAAGCCGTGATCGAAGGCGTGATGATGCGCGGACGCCGCTTTGTCGCGTGCGCGGTACGGCGCGAGCGTGGCGACATTGTGCTGCACAGCGAACCGATTCCGCACGGCGTCTATGCGGGCGTGTGGAGCAAAATTCCTTTTCTGCGCGCGATCACGGTGCTGTCGGACACGCTCGTGCTCGGCACGCGGATGCTGATGTTTTCCGCCAATATTCAGGTCGCCGACGAATTGCAGAAAGAAAAAGTAAAGACGAACGCGGGAGCCGCCGCGCCATCGCCGCATTCGACCGATGCCGCCTCGAACGCGACCCAAGCTAACGAGCGCCCGTTGCCGCCCGCGGCAATTTACGGCACGCTCGCGATTTCACTCGCGGTCGGCATCGGCGTTTTTTTTGTGCTGCCACTCGTCCTTGTCAGCCCCATCGAGCGCGTGGTGAATCCATTCGTCAGCAATTTGTTTGAAGGCGTGATTCGACTCGCACTCTTTCTCGGCTATCTGCTCCTCATCAGTCGTCTCGAAAACGTTCGACGCATTTTTCAATATCACGGGGCGGAGCACAAGACCATTGCGGCGTACGAGGGCGGCGCGGAACTCACGCCGGAAAAAATTCAGCCGTACAGCAAAGAGCACCCGCGCTGCGGGACGGGCTTTTTGCTCACGGTCGTGCTTGTCTCAATTTTTGTGTTCGCGTTTTTGGGACCCCTGCCGATTGCGGTGCGGCTTGCCTCGCGCATCGTGCTGATTCCGGTCGTCGCCGCGCTGAGTTACGAATTGATTCGCTTTGCGTCACAGCATCGCAGCAATCCGCTGCTCTATTGGTTGGTCACGCGACCCTCGCTCGCATTGCAATCACTGACGACGCGCGAACCCGAGGCGGCGATGATCGATGTGGCGGTGGCAGCATTCAAGCGCGTGCAGGAGCAAGAGAGCTCGGTAGCCTCCTAATTCCTATAAACCCTCAAACCCTCGCTCTTGGCGTGCACAGTGAGAAAGAAATAAAGTTCCGGTCATGCTGACAGCTCTCCGAACGGATAAGCCAATTATCTCTCCAGTTGTCTTCGGGCGCGCAGGGCCCCTCGAAAGACTCGGTGACTTGCTTGAACGCGCTCAGGGGATACATGGCGCGACGGTGCTGCTTTCCGGTGAAGCAGGTGTAGGAAAATCGCGCCTGATCTCCGAGCTCAAAGCCGGGGCCCAACAAATTGGATGCGAGATACATGAAGGGCACAGTTTTGAATCATACTTGACCGTCCCTTATGCCCCGATTCTCGATCTGCTGCGCCGCTTCTTGCTTTCGCGCGCGTCCGAAGAGCTCACACGCGAATTCAGCCCCACGGCTGTAGAATTTATCAAATTTCTTCCCGAACTGTATTCGCTCTTCCCTGGGCTTGTGCCCCCGCCCGCGCTGGAGGCAGAGCAAGGGAAACGTCGTCTTTTTCAAACACTCGTCCAGTTCTTTTCGCGCAATGCGAGCACAACACCGCTCCTCGTTATCTTTGAAGATATCCACTGGAGCGACGACGCTAGTCTCGAGTTTTTTCTATATCTGGCGCGACATGTTTCATCCCTGCCGATTCTGTTGGTCATGTCCTATCGAAGTGAAGAAGTCACTCCCGCGCTGCATCATTTTCTCGCCACGCTCGATCGCGAACGCCTCGCCACCGAATTGACGCTTCAGCCGCTCAGCCTCGCTGAAACGGAATCCATGATTCGCGCGATCTTTGAACAGGCGCGCCCGGTACGTGCAGAGTTTCTCGAAACGGTTTACAACTTGACAGAAGGCAATCCATTTTTTATCGAAGAAATTCTGAAATCGCTGGTGAGCGCGGGCGAGATTTTTTACACCGTTCGCGGCTGGGATCGCAAGCCGATGAGCGAGCTACATATCCCGCGCAGTGTGCAGGACGCGGTGCAGCGGCGGTCGTTGCAGCTCAGTCCCCCGGCGCGGCAGTTGCTCGAACTCGCGGCGGTCACAGGCAGGCGTTTCGATTTCACGCTAATTCAAGAACTGACAAACCAAAACGAAAAAGATTTACTACGCCTCCTGAAGGAATTGATTGCGGCGCAGTTCGTCGTAGAGGAATCGGCAGAGCAGTTCGCGTTTCGCCACGCCTTGACGCGGCAGGCGATTTATTCCAAGCTGCTATCACGCGAGCGTCGAGCTCTGCATCGCACCATCGGCGAAACGATGGAGCGCGCGTATGCTGACAGGCGCGAGGCGCATTTGACGGATTGGGCATATCATTTCTACGAAGCAGAAGTTTGGGAGAAAGCGCTAAAGTACTCGCAGCGCGTCGGCGAAAAAGCGCTGGCGCTCTATGCGCCGCGAGCTGCGATCGAACACTTGACGCACGCCGTTGAGGCAACTCAGCATCTCTCGACCACGCCTGCCGCGAAATTGTATCGCGCGCGCGGACAGGCTCATGAATTGGTGAGCGAGTTCGACGCGGCGCGGGAAGATTACGAGCACGCGCTTGCAGTCACGCGAGCAACGAGTGATGGGGATGGAGAATGGCAGAGCCTGCTCGACCTGGGGTTCCTATGGCTAGAGCGTGATTATCAGAAAGGCGGCGATTATTTTCAACGCGCGCTCGCACTCGCTCGCGAACTCGGGGATCCATCCATCATCGGGCACAGTCTCAACCGTGTTGGTAATTGGTATGTGAACGCCGAGCAGCCGTTCGAAGGTCAGCGCTATCACCAAGAGGCGCTCGATATTTTTCGCTCGATCAATGACCTGCGCGGTCAGGCAGAAACGCTGGATTTGTTTGGACCCGCGAATTTTATGGCGGGCGATTTGTTCAAATGCGTAGAATCTTTTGAACAAGCCATCCTGCTGTTTCGTGAATTGGATGATCGGCGCG
>JBBSHK010000291.1:0-4788 GCA_038253185.1 Anaerolineae bacterium
GAAAGATTTCTGCCTCAAGACCGGGAGTGCCGAGATAAATAATTGGTGGAAAGTGCATGACAGCGGCGCCGCATGAAAGGATTTGGCTGCTGTAGATTCCGCCCCCGAGAACACCCCAAAAAATAAAGAAGGCTAAAAGCCAAACCCTTTCAGATTGTACCCAAGTTGTAGAGTACTGTGCATCCGCCAAATGACCGATATCGACCTCGATGGGCTTGAGTAAAACCAGCGGTGCTCCGATCAGCGCGAACACGGTGCCAATGCCGACACGACACCGGCTCGCGCGAAAAATTCGGAGAGCAGCACACCGATGCGGTTGCTTTTACCAGCCGTCAATCGACACTTCCGTTCGCCATTCGGGATGAGCTGGAGCGATCCCGCGCACGAGGTCGTGATAGCAATCGACGATTCGCCGCGTGATCGTTCCCAATTCGCCGGTGCCAATGGTCAAGTTATCGACCGACTCGACGGGGATGACCTCGAGACCAGTGCCGCAGAAAAATATTTCATCCGCAATATACAGCTCGGTGCGATCGACTTCGCGCTCGACCACTTCCATCCCGAGCATCTCGCGCGCGATTTGCATCACGGTGTCGCGCGTGATGCTTTCGAGAATACCGCTGGTGACCGTCGGCGTAATCAGTTTGCCGTTGCGCACCACCATCAGACACGCGCCGGGACCTTCGGCGACTTTGCCGTTGGGGTTCAACAGAATCGCGGCATCGTACCCATGACGCGTGGCTTCTTCCGTCGCATAACGCGAGTTCAAATAATTGGGTGTGGCTTTGATGCGCGGCGGCAGGACATTGTCCGAGATGCGCGTCCACGAAACGACCACCGCGCGATTCAGCTTGCCCGATTTCAAACGTGAAGCCCACGGTGTGGTATTGATGAGCACGCGCGTGTGTCCTTTCGGCAAGCCGCCAAAGGTCGCGGCTTCCGCAAAGGCGAAGGGGCGAATGTAAATGTCGTCTCTAATCCGGTTCGCGCGGAGGAGATCGAGGATACCCTGTTTGATCGTCGCGTGGTCAAAAGCGGGCGCGGGCAAGCGGATCATCCGAATCGAATGAGCAAATCTCTTAAGGTGCGCGTCGAGTTGGAACACGTACAATTTTTTTTGTTCCTCGTTCCAATAGCCGCGAATGCCTTCGAACACCGATGACACGCTCCACGGACCGAGATCGGTGGCGTGAATCGTCGCCTCTGCCCACGGCGTCAGCTTGCCGTCGTACCAAACAAACTCGGATGCGGTTGTATCAAGCATCGGTCACTCCTTTAGCTTCCAACGATCCTTTTTTCAAAAGTTCGCGCCGCAACAAATCCAGCGCGCGGATCGCAATCCAGTTTTGCGATAGGTCTCCCGTTCCGCCGATGGTGTACGCGCGGGTGAGCGTGTGTCTCTCGCGCGCGACGGCGATCACGGTCTGTCCCGTGCGCTCGCCATATAGATCTTCACTTGCCTCCATCGTGCCCACAATCGCGAGCGCAGTCTCCGCGCCCGATTTTTTCAAGAGTTCGTCCGCGAGTTCGCGCGCATTCGCTTCGCTCACGTCGGTCGCGTCCAAAACGCCAACACTCGCGATCACGCGCGCGCCTTCGCGCGTGTGACGCAATCGTTCGGCAATCGCGCCGCGCGTATTCGTCTCCACTATCGCGACGCGCCAATTGCGCGCGGTGAGCAAACGCGCGACCACTTGTTCGAGCATCTCGGTTCCCTCGCCATAGATCGCTTCGCCCAATCGTTCGCGCACGCGCGTTTCCATTTCGCGAATCATCTGCTCGGCTTGGGCGCGCGTATCCGCTTTGGCGGTGATGCGAATGTCGGTCTGTCCCGGATGCGCTGCGAGTCCAACCGTCGGATTGGTCGAGGTCTCCAGGTCGGCAATTTTCGCGTCGATGAGACTCTCGCCCAGCGCGCAGGTGCGCAGCGTCTTGCTCAAGATAATTTGCTCGCCGCCGAGGCGCTCGCGCAGCCACGGCAGCACGCGCGTCTCGGTCAAATATTTCATCTCACGCGGCACGCCGGGCAGCGTAAAAACCGCCGAGCCATTCTGTTCGACAATGAACGCCGGCGCAGTGCCCACCGGATTCTCAATTGGCGTCGCGCCGCGCGGAATGTACGCTTGTCGCACATTATTGTCACTCATCGGCGAACCCCATTTGCCGAACATCGCGCGAATTTGCGCGAGCAAATTTTCGTCGAGCACCAGCTCGCAACCGGTCGCCAGCGCGATACCCTCGCGCGTCACATCGTCCACGGTCGGTCCAAGCCCGCCGGTCGTGATTACCACCTCCGCGCGGCTCATCGCCAGCCGAATCACTTCCGCAATCCGTCCCGCGTTATCGCCGACGGTGGTGCGAAAGAAAACGTCCACGCCGACGGCAGCGAGCTGCTGCGCCAGCCACGACGCATTCGTGTCGATGATTTCGCCGAGCAAAAGTTCCGTGCCGATGGAAATAATTTCTGCGCGCATAAGTCAGGACTGAGCAATGAGGACTGAGTAATGAGAACTGAGTGCTGGCTACTGGCTACTGCTTACGACCTGAACCCAATCGAGCTGCACGCCGAGACGCGGCGGCACCGGCAAAATTTGTCCCTCCGCCGCGGCGAGCCAAGTATCGGATTGCAAAGTCACGATCAGCATTTTACTATTTTTTGATTCCAGCGATAGGTTGAGATTGTAAACGCGCCAGATGGGACGCACCACAAATTGTCCGACTTGAGTTCCGCTCACCAGCACGCGCAGCTTGGGCTGCGGCACACCTTCCGGTCGGAAGGCATTCATTCGCAAGCTCAGGACGCTCGCGCCTTGCGTCGGCGCAAAGAGTCGCACCTGCGCGAGACTCGACGTCCAACGATAAGTCAACTCGCCCTCGTCGTCGGCGATTTTTTCGCTCGGCGACATCCAGCGCGTATAGCCGGCATCGAGCGAACCGACATCGACGCGATTCGTCGCCTCCGAAAAATATTTGTGATCCCACGCCACGTTGAGCAACAGATTTTCTTCTTCCCCTCCCATATTGAACATGCGCGCGGCAAGATCGTTTCTTCCGAGTGCACGAAATGAATCTCCCGCGCGTGCACGCGTCTCCAACGAATCCGGGCGCGCAGTCAGTGCGTGGGTGTATGCCTCGACCGCGCGGGTTGCATCTCCCGTGGCGCGATAGAAATCCCCAAACGCGAAATCAACACTCGCCGCGCGGGGATCGAGTTCGCGCGCGTGCGCGAGTCTGCTTTCCGCGACATCTATCGCTCCGCTTTGCATCGCCGCGCGCGCCGCGTTGATAGATGAATCACGCGCGATGATCTGCGCAAATCGCGCGGGATAATCCCACATCGTCAGAACGAAAAAAGCCGCGCCCAAGCTCAAGACCAACGCGGGACGCCAGCGCAGTGTCCTCATCACGCGACCTTCGCGCAGCACGCGCCAGCCATACGCGGCATACGGCAGCAGCAGCGGCATATTCGGCAGACGATAACGCACCGCCGCGAAAAAAAGTACGACCAGCAGAATCACATTATAACCTAGCCACAGCAGAAATAACGCGCGTGTGCTCGCGTCGCGCGCATAGACCAAACCGACAATTGAAAAAAATACGATCGTGACAAACAGTCCATCATCCAAAATCAAATCGCGGACAAACTCCGGCGATGTCCCTTCGTACCCATCCTGACTGAAAGTCTGAATTGTTTCGAGCCGCAGCAAGTGTCGCGTGTTCGGGAGAATGCGATTCCAGATAAGGTCGGGATGCGCGCGCAAGTTGTCGAGACCGGAGCTCATCACCGCGGATTGATAATCAATCGGATTCTGCAATTTCGGAATGTTGGGATCGAGCATGCCATTGGCTTCGACAAAATTCGCCCCGCCCATCGTGTCGGTGATCAAGAATCGCTGGTACATTAAATAATTGCGAATGCCCCACGGCGCAAACACCAGCAGCGCGCCGACACCGAACGCGAGCCACTGCGCGAAAAGTATTTTCCAGCGGCGTTGCGCGCGCGTGAGCAACCACAGCGCGACGAGCGGAAAAAATAAGGTTGGCACCGCGCGGGTGAGCGTCGCCAGCGCGAGCGCGAGCCCTGCCGCGAAAAGTTGCGCCAACGAGTGGCGCCGCGCGAATTCCACCAAAAAAATAAACGCGAGCACGACCAGCGGCACAAATAGATTTTCCGTCATGATCAGTACGGGCAGCGTGACCAGCGGAAGAAAAATTGCGGCGAGCAGCGCGGCGCCCACACCGATCCATTCGTCAAACAGTACGCGCCCGAGGCGGTACACCAGCGCGACATTCAGCGTGCCGAACAGCGCCTGAAACAATCGCAGCGCGAGCACATCCTCGCCGAGCAATTTAAGCAGCGCGGCGAGCGACAGCGGATAGAGCGGTGGCAAGAGCCAGAACGTGCCCCAGCGCAGCCAGACATCGGAGGTCCAAAAATTTTCGGTGCCGCGCGCGAGCAACACCGCGCCTTGATAATAATTTCCTTCGTCGCCCACGATGATGAGCGGAGCCGTCCACTGCGCGTGCCAATAGATCAGTCGGAAAGCAAACGCGCAGCAAAGAAGAATGTATGCGAGGAGTCTTGCGTTAGCGCGCGGCAATCTAGCCCGTGAGGTCATTGGGGCATTCGCGTTGAGAGTCCCGGTTGCTTGATAAATCCAAAGTTATCTCACCATAGACAAACAAAGTACGCGGAGAAAAATAATTTCAGTGCTCACTGTGGGTCATCCATTTCTATAGCCGGAACAAATTGCTTAGCAACAAAATCGCGTTCGCCGGACGTTCCGC
>JBBSHK010000292.1:0-4784 GCA_038253185.1 Anaerolineae bacterium
GCCGTGACTCATCCACACCGACAGGGTGTCAGGTAATTGGGTGAAGAGGTGATCGGGTGAAGTAACGGAAATCTGCGCGGGACCGAATTCGCGGCGCGGAGCTTTTTCGACACGACCGCCCAGCTCATGCGCGAGCAGTTGCATACCGTAGCAGATGCCGAGAATGGGGATGTTGAGGTCGAGAATAAAATCAGGCAGCCGCGGCGCGCCCTCGTCGTAAACGCTCGCCGGACCACCCGACAAAATAATTCCGCGCGGGTCGAGGCGCGACCATTGTTCGCGCGAAACATGCGGCGGGAAAATTTCGCAATAGACCTGCTGCTCGCGCACGCGCCGCGCGAGCAATTGCGTATACTGCGAGCCGAAATCAAGCACGGCAATCGAACTGGTCACGGTCTCCAGATTATAGATGACCATCGCAGTTCATCCAACTTGCAAGGTCTCGCATGCACGCAGGTGAAAGTTGGCGCGAGGCATCTCTGTCTTGCGCTCACGAATCGTCAGGACATCCCTCGTCCGAGATCATCCAATATGCCCCTCGACCTTAGTGGTCGTCGCGATGCACGATGTGTTGTGTAACATGGGGAATCTTCTGAAGCGCCTCACGCAAAAACGAAGGGTAAAGCCGCACGGCTTCGAGTCGGTCGAGAGGGAGCCACTGAAAAATAATCGGCGTGCCCTGCTCATCTCCGGCGAACGATCCATCGGCGTTGAGCCAGCTTGCGTTCTCGACAAAGCTCATCGAAAAATAAAACGCCAGTTCGTGATACGCTTGCGCGTCGTACTCGAAAAAATTTTCGACTACCCAGATCAACCTCCCGACCGTGACCTCCGCGTCCAACTCTTCGCGCATCTCGCGCCGGAGCGTCTCTGCTGCCGATTCGAGCAATTCGGCGCGCCCGCCGGGCAGTGTCCAAAAATCATCCGTCTCGGCTTTTTGCAACAGGACACGCTCGCGATGGATCGCCACTCCGACAATGCGATAATTGAAACGCGCGTTGCCTTGGCGAAATGTGATCATCGGTCGAGATGCTGCGCCGCCACTCGACTCACGTTTTTGAATTGTGGCGCGAGCGCGGCATACAACGCGCGATAGATTGGATAATAGTCCGCGTAAATCGCCGCGTTGGCGCTTGGCTCAATCCTATCGGTGACGCGAATCGCGCGCGTACACGCGGCTTGCACATTTTCGTACACGCTCGCGCCCACACCCGCGAGCAACGCCGCGCCATACGCCGCGCCCTCCGTCATATTCAACAACACGATTTCGGAATTGAAAACATCCGCGAGAATTTGTCGCCACAAGGCGCTGTGTGCGCCTCCGCCCGACGCGCGCACTTGATCGAGCGTCAGCCCGAGCGCGCGCAATAATTCGAGCGAATCGAGCAGACCGTAGGCGACACCTTCGAGCACTGCGCGCACGAGATGCGATTTTTCATGACGGAGCGTCAGACCAAAATACACCCCGCGCGCGTCGGGGTCAGCATACGGCGTGCGCTCGCCGGAAAGATAGGGCAAGAAAATTAATCCTTCGCTGCCCGCAGGCGCGAGCGCAGCTTGACCCGTCAGCAGGTCGTACACCTCTTCGCTCGTTACTTTTGCCGTTACACCTTCATCTCGCGCGAGCGCGTCGCGGAACCAACGGAACGAGCCGCCCGCCGAGAGCATCACACCCATCAAATGCCATTGGTCTGGAACGGCGTGGCAGAAGGTGTGCAGGCGACCTTCCGGTTCGACCCGGTACGAATCGCTCGACGCAAACACCACGCCCGAGGTGCCGAGCGTCACCGAAACGAGACCTTCGGCAATCATGCCGCTGCCGACCGCCTGCGCGGCTTGATCGCCAGCGCCGCCGACCACCAGCGTGCCTGCGACGAGTCCGGTCTCACTCGCTGCGGTTTCTGAAATCCGCGCGCTCACAACGGTTGATTCAAAACAATCGGGCAGCCAGCGGCGCGGAATATCCAGCGCGTTCAACATTTCATCCGACCAGCGGCGGTGCTGCACGTCGAGCAGCGCGGTGCCCGACGCGTCCGAAACTTCGGTGGCGTACTCGTTCGTCAGACGATAGCGCAAGTAATCTTTCGGCAGCAGCACATGCGCGACCTCCGCGTAAACTTGCGGCTCGTTCTCGCGCACCCACACAATTTTCGGCGCGGTGAATCCGGGCAGCACCGGATTCCCGGTCAGCTCCAATATTTTTTTCGCGCCGATCTGTTCGGTGATTGCGTTGCACTGCAAGGCACTGCGTTGGTCATTCCACATAATGCAGGGGCGCAGCACCGCGTCGCGCGCGTCGAGCAGCACGAGTCCGTGCATCTGTCCGGTGAGACCGATGCCCGCGATGTGAGCAGCGTCCGCATTTTGCAACACGCGGCGAATGCTTGTGACCGCCGCGCTCCACCAATCGTTGGGTTCTTGTTCCGCCCAGAGCGGACGCGGCGTGGACATCGGATATTCGGTGGTCGCCGACGCGATCAGGTTTCCCTCCGCGTCAATGAGTAGCGCCTTCGCGCCCGTCGTACCAACATCAATGCCGAGGAGCAAGGTCATACTCTACGCCTGCGTCGCGTCGTTGCGCGGAAAAATATTTTCACCTTCGCCAGTCGGCTCGTGTCCGATGATCAGGGTCTTGTATTCTGCATCCCACAAAATGTTCGGACCTTCGTTGCGGAGCATATCAATCGTGGCGTGAAACAGCGCGGCGTCCGACAAGACAATCGAGCCGACCTGATGCGTACCGTTCAAGAATTGAATCACTTGCGTCGGGCGATCACCAAATTGCAGAGTGGTGGTGTAACCGGTCACTTTGTCCATTCATCAACATCCTTTCTGATTTGCTTTGAGCGCGCTCAACCCGCGATGAATACTTTCACGCGGTGCCAGGCGTTGTTCGAGTAACCCTTAAAGTTCCAAATCTTTGCCGCGTCTTCCGGCTGCGTGTTCGCGCCCGAATCCCACGCGCGCGCGACGATTTCATTTTCGCCGCGTTCAAGCGCAAGCTCCACTTCCCAAAAACGCCAGACCCACGGCGCGCTGTCGCCGATCAAATCCGCCGTCGTCCAATTGTTTCCATCGTCGGTCGAAACATCCACGCGCTCGACCGCGCGCCCGCCGCCGCCAATCGCGTATCCTTCCACCCGCGTCAAATTATTTTTCAACCGCTCGCCCGCGCGCGGGCGACAAATCACCGCGTTCACCGCAAACTCGCCGAGCCGCAAACCTTTCGACCAATCGGCATTGTCCGCGCGAACGTGCGGAGGAAAAAGTTGGTACGCGTGCGCCTGAAAATAATTCGCGGACGGCTCGGCTTGCAGCGTGAGCTTGGCAAGCCACTTGACGCTGCGCGCGCCGATGTAGCCGGGCGTAACCAGTCTCAGCGGGAAGCCGTGCGCGGGAGAGAGCGGCGCGTCATTCATCTCGTACGCCAGCAGCACTTCCGCGCTCATCGCCTTTTCAATCGGAATCGAACCGCCAAAGCTAAACTTGTTTTCACCTCTTACAATCTCATCCAATCCCTCGAACGCGACGTGCCACGCGTCTTCGCGTGCTTCCGCCGCGAGCAGCACTTCCCACAGCGCGACGCCAGCCCACCGCCCGTTGCCAATCGCCTGCGCTTGCCACGGCGTCTCGTTCGGAATCGGCGCGATGGCGCTCAGTTCATCGCGCCGATTGCCCGCGCATTCCAGCGACACGAGCAGTTCGCGTTTTGGAAAATTATTTCTCAGATCATCAAGCGATAACGCCAGCGGCTGATTCACCAGCCCGCCGATTTCCAAGCGATAGCGCGCGGCATCCACTTCGGGCAGCGTGCCGTGATTGCGAATGTAGAACAGCTCGCGCGGCGTCACAAAATTTTCGCGCAGGCGGTCGGCGGTCGGCTCGGCGTTCAGCGGCGAATCGCTGTGTACGATCAATTGCGAAAGATCATCTTGAATTTTCATTTTACGATTTCACCTCAGCAGCCTCTCAAAATCATTTTTGTAGACGCGGCAACCGTCGCGGCGAGCGGTCCGAGACCCACGTCGCGTAAGGCGCCATCGTCAAGTTCGCCAACGTCAACAGCGCGTGATCATAATTCACGCGCCAGCCCTTAAAGTCCCGCCACGCCTGTTCACGATCCGACTTGAGCGGTACGGCTTTGCTCGCCAGCTGTTCATAGACCGCATCATATTCCTGACGACTGAGGCTGATGGGATCATCCGGGTCGGGCGTGTTGCTGAACCGCGCGCCAAAGAAACCTGTTATCTCACGCAGCGCCAAATATCCCGCGCGAATACAAAACGCCGCGCGCGGGTCGGGTGGGACATCAATCGTCGAAAGGGTCAATGACGCGGCGTCCAGCACCACGCCAGCCGCCGTGATCCAGGAATGTCGGGGTTGCGGCGAACGAAAAAAAACGAGCGCGGCGAGCGAGGTATGCGTCTCTTCAATATCGGCGAACCACATCTCCCACTTCTCCCAAAATTCTGTCTGTTGCCCAAGCGCATTGTTGCGATGCAGACGCTCGATCATTGCCACCGCGGATGGCGGCGAACCCGCGCGCACTTCGAGCATCGTCACCGCCAGCTCACGCCGTGAGAACGCCGAGTACATTGTTGGCAAATAAGAAATGAGCAGCGCGACCAGAATCAATCCGATGCTCGCTTCCGAGAACGCCAAAATTTTTTGCGGAATATTGTCGAGTGTGGCGAACCCGAGCGTGAGTAGTGACGAGCCGCTGACGCTGAACGCTTGCGCGGGTGTGGGCACACCAATCGCCCAGAACATTCCCATGAAGCCGA
>JBBSHK010000293.1:0-4737 GCA_038253185.1 Anaerolineae bacterium
TCGCTCGCCGCTTTCACTGACTCGATTACACCGAACGGTTCGCCCTTCTTGACCTTTGTGCCGACCGCGGGCAGTTCGACAAACACCACATCGCCCAATGCGTCTTGCGCGTAATCGCTGATACCGATTACCGCGAGATCGCCCTCCAACTTGACCCATTCGTGCGTCTGCGAATATTTTCGATCGGTCGGATACTTTAATTCTTTGCCACTGGACATTGGTGTCTCCTCGAATTTATGATTTCTGATTTGAGATTTATGATTTACTTGCTCGATCCAGATGGATTGCCGTGGGAGAATCAGCAATCAAAAATCATAAATGAAAATTCCTTTACTTTCCTCTCGCGCGATTTGGATAAAAAGGTGTTTTTACCACGCGCGCTCGCGTCGGTTTATTGCGAATGATGACATCGAATTCGGTGCCGACTTGGGCGAGTTCGGGTGGCACAAATCCCAAGCCAATATTTTTTTCGAGCGTCGGCGCGAACATTCCGCTCGTGACCACGCCGACATTCTTCCCCTCTTGCGCGATGGCATAATCTTTGCGCGGGATGCCGCGCTCGATCATCTCAAAGCCAACGAGCTTTTTCTTCGGTCCTTCCAACTTTTGTTCGAGCAGCGCGTCGCGCCCGATAAATTCTTTTTCCAGATTGCACGCCCAGCCGAGCGCGGCTTCTATCGGCGTCGTGTCCGCGTCGATCTCGTGACCATATAACGCGAACTTTGCTTCAAACCGCAGCGAATCCCGCGCGCCGAGACCAATCGGCAGCGCGCCCGCGCTCTTGCCGTGTTCGAGAATCGCGTCCCACACGTGCTTGCCGTGTTTCGCCGGAACGAAAAGCTCAAAGCCATCTTCGCCCGTGTAGCCGGTGCGCGCGAGGATACCGCGTTCGCCGTCGATGTGAAAATATCGCGCGTGGTGGTATTTTAATTGTGACAGATCAAAGTCTTCGAGCCGCTGCAAAATTTCTTCCGCTTTCGGACCCTGGAACGCGAGCATATAGTATTCGTCCGACACATCGCGCAGTTGCACATCAAAGCCGCGCTGGTGCGCCTTCAGCCACGCGAAATCTTTGTCGCGATTGCCCGCGTTGACCACGACCATCCATTCGTCTGCAAAGCGATAGACGAAGGTATCGTCCACGACTCCGCCATCGGCGTAGCACAGGATCGCGTATTTCGCGCCATTCACCTCGACTGGCGCGAGATCGGCGCTCAACATTTTTTGTAAATAGGGCAGGGCATCCGCGCCGCGCACCTGAATTTGTCCCATATGATCAATGTCGAATAACCCGGCTGCATTTCGTACTGCGCGATGTTCTTCCAGAATGCCCGAGTACTGCACCGGCATTTCCCAGCCGCTGAATTCGACCATACGCGCGCCGAGCGCGACGTGCGTAGCGTAAAGTGGAGTCCGTTTCAATTCCATAGATTTTGAAACTCACAACGCGCGGCGAATGAAATGTTGACGAGACCATCGGCTTCGCGGGATCGGTGTTTTAAGTTCCTGGGAGTTGTCGGGGCAGGCGTGAGGATTACTGTCATCATTGTCAGTCATTTATCATTGCCCTCGCGCGATCAGAAGCTAATTTACACTCGTCGCGTGAAGGCGAGTAAATTTTAGCGCAGAAAACGCGCGAGCGCAACTGTGCAGATGGATCGGAGATGCACGTCATTGAAAGTTTCGTTTAATAAAGTGGCTATTGACATTCGCCCGCGCGCGCCGCAAGATGATTTTACGCGCCGCGCACACGTGAAATCGATGCGACCGTCCAATTTTCGCCGCGTGGTTTGCCTCCGCGCGTCAGTTGCGTTATAATAATTTACGAGCAGCAACGGCGCTCCACCGCTGCCACACACAGGAGCATTGTTTTGGAATCAACCGATCGTTTTGAGTATCCCAATGTTCGCCAGCCCGAGCCGCCCCGCTACGCGTCGGAGGCGGTCGAAACCTTTCCCGCTTCAACCAACATCTTTCCAGAAAATCCGCCCGGAACGCTACCCGAGTTGCTTCCGGCTCCGCCCGGACGTTTCGCCGGTCTTTTGCCCGCGCTGCGCGAATTGGCAGAAACGATTCTTCTCACACTCGTCATCTTTTTTATGATACGTTTCGCCGTCGAGAATTATCGCATCGAAGGTTACTCGATGGAGCCAAATTTCCACGACGGTCAATTTTTGCTGGTCAATAAAGTCGTGTACTTTTTGCATCATCCACAGCGCGGCGACGTCATCGTTTTTCATTTTCCTCAGAACGTCAAGAAAAATTATATAAAGCGCGTGATCGGACTGCCCGGAGAAAAGGTGCGGATTCAAGAGGGGAGACTCTACGTGAACGATGGGTTGATTGACGAGCCGTATCCCTTCAATCATGCCGACTATGATTGGGGTCCGGTGACGATCGGTCCTGATGAATACTTTGTGCTCGGCGACAATCGTCCTGAATCGAGTGACTCGCATTTTTGGGGAATGCTGCCCGCCAAGTTGATTGTGGGCAAAGCTTGGGTCAGTTATTGGCCCCCTCAATTGTGGGGGATCGTGCACGAGTATTCGTACGCGGCTCCTCCGTAAATAAGACTGAAGTCGCCACTCCGTTGCGAGCGCAACCGATGAGCAACCTCCCCTTGCCCTCCTTAGTAAGGAGGGGTGAAGGGGAGGTTTTCCGTCCAGACTTATCCATGCCAACTGATGACGAACTCCGCGCGCAGGTACGCGAAATTGTTCTGCGCGTCCTCTCGGAAGCATCACCGCGCACGAATGACGCCAAGTCGGTCGCGATTGGCGCCGACCACGGCGGGCTGGAACTAAAACAAAACCTCGCTCCTCTTCTCGCGCAATCGGGGTTTAGTGTGACCGATTGCGGCGCGTTTACTCCCGACCCCATCGATTATCCTGACATCGCGTATGCGGTGGCAAAACTCGTCAGTGACGGCGCGGCGGCGCGCGGGATTATCATCGACGGCGCGGGCATCGGCTCGTGTATGGTGGCGAACAAAGTGCCCGGCGTGCGCGCCGCGCTGTGCTATGATGCCAAAAGTGCGCGCAACGCGCGTGAACACAACGACGCGAATGTGCTGACGCTCGGCGGCAAAATGATTTCGCCCGAACTTGCGCGTGAGATCGTCACTATATTTTTGACAATGGAATGCACCGAACCGCGCCATCAAAAGCGCGTGGAAAAAATAATGCAGGTCGAACATCGGTTCTTGCGAAAGCAATGAGTGATGACCTAACGACGAGCAATTACAACTAAACAATGACAACCCCAATGTGCAAGTTATTTTTCAGTTCAGGCTGTCATTTCGAGGAGCGTAGTTCGCACCGAGTGGCACATCCCAAGTGGTGGCTACATCCCCTTGGCCCGCGCACTACGGCGGAAACGCCACGGCGGGCTAGCGGGATGGCGGTAGCCATCTAGGGATGTAGCCATCTTGGGAAAATCTCGATTAAGCAAGGTAGAGATTTTCCCTCAGACCCCGAGGGACCGAGGGGCTCGCTCCGCTTGAAATGACAGAAATACTTGCACATTGGACTAACAACTAACAATCAATGCCTGAGGACTTGCTTTCTCTAAGCGACCAACTCACGAACGTGATCGTGCGCGCGCTGCAAGCCGACGCGGACAAAGTCTGCGACCAGCACCTCAACGGCTTGTGCGTGGACTGCGGCGTATGCTCGGTCGTGTGCGCGGATCGTACGCGGCGAATCATCGGCGCGGGCGCGGAACGCATCAGCGCGCGCGGCGTACGCGCGTCCGATGTTCCGCAAGACATCGCCAAGTACATTGACCACACGCTGCTCAAGCCCGATGCCACTCCGCAAGAAATCGAAAAACTGTGCAAGGAGGCGCGTGAGTACGGATTCGCCGCAGTTTGCGTGAATCCGCCTTTCGTCAAGCAGTGTGATGATCTGTTGCGCGGGTCGGACGTCGCTATCGCGGTCGTCGTCGGTTTCCCTCTCGGCGCGCACACGACCGCGACCAAAGTATTCGAGACCGAGCAGGCGATTGTGGATGGCGCGACCGAGATTGATATGGTGCTCAACATCGGCGAGCTAAAAGCCAAACGCGACGCGTACGTACGCGAAGATATTCGCGCGGTGGTGAACGCCGCGCATCGCGGTGGCGCCATCGTCAAAGTGATTATTGAAGCCGCGCTGCTGACCGATGAAGAAAAAGTGCGCGCCTGCGAAATGGCAAAAGAAGCGGGCGCGGATTTTGTGAAAACTTCCACCGGTTTTGGTCCGGGCGGCGCGACCGCGCACGATGTCGCGTTGATGCGCGCGACCGTCGGTCCTAACCTCGGCGTGAAAGCCGCAGGCGGCGTAAAAAATTTGCAGCAGGCGCAAGAGCTGATTGCCGCGGGCGCGACGCGCATCGGCGCGAGCGCGGGCGTCAAGATTGTGCAAGAAGCGCGCGGCGAAAAACCGCGCGAGAGCGCGAAAGCCGAGCCGGCGGGAAGATATTAAATAACGTCAGTTCGGGATAAACAAAGTAGGGAAACTTCTCTTAAATTGAACGATCACTGTCATTGTCCCTGACAGTAGAGCTTCTCCTGAATGGAAGATAAAATAAGCCCTATGGCAAAAAATGCAAAGCACGAAGCCGCGATACCCAATCCGACCCTCCAACCCTTGAGCATATTGGTTGGCGAGTGGAATACGGTTGGGACACACCGGCTTTTACCAGACACCCTTCACGGTCATACCTCGTTCGAGTGGCTGGAGGGCGGCGCTTTCCTCA
>JBBSHK010000294.1:0-4724 GCA_038253185.1 Anaerolineae bacterium
CAGTTATCCCACGCGTCTGCGCGGGCTCGCCAACGAACTCTTGCGGATGATCGGAGGAAATTTAGCCCCCACGCTCGCATGGAATCCGGTGACGTTCAGCCTGACGATTTGGTTCGGCGCGGCGCTGCTGCTCAATGTGCGAAAAGGGCGCGCGCTTTTTTTCTGGCTGACGCTCTCGACCGCGCTGATCATCGGCTACTCGAACAAAGTTTATGGAGCCGGCTATGCGGAACGTTACATTATGTTCCTGTTGCCGATCGCTTTCGCGGCGATGGGGCTTGCTGTCGAAGATGCGTGGCACTCGCTTCGCTCGCTGCGCGCGCGGATTGAACCGCGCGGCTATCGAATCGCCTTTGCCGCAATAGGTTTGAGCGCGGTTGCTATTTTGATCGCGCTGCCACCGTCCGCGCTGGACGAATATTACCGGCGCCAAGTCGCGGCAGGTCGCAGCAATCAAGCCTATTTACGGTGGGCGGAGACCGCCGCCACGTATTCACGTTCGGGCTATCGCGTGCTCATCGACCGGAGATTGGACCGGATTCAAACGGTCGGGCATGGCAGTAGCTTCGGCTCGGCGCTCGATTATTTATTACGGATGCGGCAGATCGATCCGGTGTTCGCCGAGCCGCAAGACCTCGCGGGTGCGCTTCAAGCCGCGCCGGAGGTGAAAGCGATCCTGTTGCTCGACCCGCAAGCGTTTGAAACGCTGCGTGGAAACTTTTTGCTCTGCCCGCTCGAAACTAAATCGAATCGCGTGTTGGCGGTCTATAGCGGTTCGGGTGGAAATTGTTCTCCCCCGTAAAAGCACAAGCTATCGACCCGCCACCACGCGATACAGCACAAAGGGGGCGATGGATTCCAAGCTGCGCGCGTCCAAGCTCTCGATTGGCTCCAGTTGAAACTCTGTCGCATACGTCGGCGCGGCTTGACGCGGGATGACCAACCATTGGTTTTCATTCGCCCCACGCAATCGCCGTATAATCTCGCTCTGCGCGGTCGTCATATGTTGGCACGAGGCGAGCGTGAGCAAATAGTCGATGGATATCAAATTGAATTGCGCCTCATAGCGCGTTTGGATGATCAAGCCCTGCCGGAGTCGCTGCACATAAATCCCATCTTGACACGCGCCATTCGCGCGTAGTACCTCGACGAGACGAAACATACCATCGTTCGTCTCCGCGCGGGCGCTCTCTCCTTCGTAATACCTCGTAATCGCGACAAGCTGGTACACACTCACCAGAGCTAATAACACCAGCATCGCCGCCCAAATGCGCCAACGCGCGAAATATACCGCGCGAAAAATTCTCGCCAGCGCTACCGCAAGTGCGCCCAGCGCGACACAAGCCACCGGCGCGAGGAACGCCAGATAGCGATGCGCGCCCTCCGTATAGTTCCGCAGAAAAGTCGGGAACAATAAAATGCATGTGACCACTATCACCGGCAACAGACGATGACGCGTGCGCCACATCAAGGCAAGCCCCGCGACGGTGGCAATTCCAAACAGCGCGACGCCGAGCCAGAATATGCCGGGGCTGTGCGGCAGCCATCCACCGATTACGAGCAGCAAGCGTTGCAGTTGCGCGCCCATTCGCCTCGCGTAGATCATCGGCATAAGTGTGGGTCCAAAGGCGTAGCTTCGCCGCTCGGCATCTTGCAGCATCGGACTTGCCACCCCGACGTTTGCGATAATCATCGGAGCATAACCGAGCAGAAAAAGCGCGACCGCGAAATAGGTCGGCTTTCTTTTCAACCAACCGCGCAGTTCCGGCAACACTACGAACGCGAGCGCGATTCCCACCAGCGCGGCAATCGTGCTCGGATGCGTCTGCAAAGTCAGGGCAGCGAGCAAGCCACTCAGCGCGACCAGCCAACCTGTTTCATTTTTGATTCCTGCGAGCAGCGCAACTAGGGTCGCGGTGAAAAAAAACGGCGTGAGCGAATTCGACCAGCCATAGTGACTGCTGATGGCAACGAGCGTGGGCGAGGTGAGCGCGAGAATTCCGGCGACGATCCCCGCGTGGCGGTTCCACGTGATTCTGCCGAGCCCATAGGTCGCGACCACTGTCAGCGCGCCAAATACGGCGATAAAGAGGCGCGGCAGAAAAGGATTCGGACCAATGATCCGAAAGAGCGCGGCGATCGAGTAGGCAAAGAGCGGACCATAATACGCGTCGACCGCCGTCAGCGGCAATCGCCGACCGAGCGCGATGTCCCAGCCCCACAACACCTCTTGCGCCTCGTCGGTAAAACGCGGGATCGATTGCAGGTTCGGCAAACGGACGAGCAAGGCGACAGCAAAAAACAGCGCGCTGAGCAGCACGTCGACACGGTACGTCCGCCACAAAGGAATCAATCGTGCGCGCATTGAGGGGAAAGGGATTTGCACAAGTCAAGAGAATCGATCGATGGTCCGAGCATCACGTCGCGGTTCCAAACAAAAGTAGTAACGAATGGTGCTGGTTGACGCTCACGCCGTCACGGAAGTTTAGGCAAAATCGTATGATTGGGGCACGTGCCAAGCTTGAAACAGCAACTAGCACCATTCGTTAGTAATGCCGTCTTCTGGAAATATTGCTAAAGAAAATTCAAGCGTATTGCCGCGCGCCAATTATACTTTGTGCGAGCGCATCATTAACAGACTTGTTGCGCCAGAAGATTTCGCGAGGGGGTTAATGGCGAACGATTCCTCGCACTGAATGACTAGGAGCTCTATTAATGTCGCACGAGGTCGTGTCTGCAAACTCTTCAATGATCCAACTCGCGCCGCTCGGAATGAGAATGGTCATCCGCGCGACTTGGAGCACCTTTAATTTTTCGCTTTTGACAGCAGCCGCTCCGTATGCTATAGTCGCCACACTCTTGACCCGGTGGGGCTTGCTATGAATCTAGCTTGACCCTTCTGCCTCGAACGCGCGGTGCGCCAAAGCCGCCCCAAGTTTTTCACTCGGCAGGCGCCACGCCAAACTCCCATTCACTAAACGATCACATGCGCGAACATCGAACATTATTTCTGATCGGAATGGCTGTTGCTCTCAGCCTCGCCTGGCTGTGGATGAGCAGTCCCGAAACATTCACCCTCGCCGCGCCTCCTGACACGCCGACGCCGCTCGCACCACTGTCTGGTTGGCGCGCGTTGCCCGCTCCCAATCCGGTGGGCGAAGCGCAATCCCTGGTGAACGTCGCGACGACCGGATTCACCAACCTGCGCGTCAACACCGACAACGCGCTGCTGCATCACGAACCCGCGATTGTGATTGAACCGACGAATCCGCTTCATTTGCTCGTCGCCTCC
Organism: Anaerolineae bacterium; assembly: GCA_038253185.1. Lineage (GTDB taxonomy): Bacteria > Chloroflexota > Anaerolineae > UBA4142 > SHND01 > JBBSHK01. The sequence goes on from JBBSHK010000294.1 coordinate 3,293, forward strand.
AACAACTATGTGAGCGCCGATAACGCGTACTATTACCTGAGCGCCAACGGTGGGACGATTTGGTCGGAAGGAGTTGTGCTGAAAGCGAACGGCACTTCCGGCGGCGGTGGTGATCCCTGGGTCGCGTACGACAAATTGGGCAATGGCTATTTGATTCAGGGTGTGGCAAGACCGGCAGGAATTTTTGTCGGTCGTAAGAGGTACGGAGGCGGCTGGAATTACAAGATAGCGATTGCGGGCGATACCTCGGTCTTGCATAATGACAAACCGTTTATCGCGGTTGATCAAACCAGCGGTACTTTTGCGAACCGCATTTACGCTACGTGGACGCGCTTCAAAGGCAATACCATCGGAGATATTATTCTGCGGCACGCTGAAGCGCGATCGTGGCAAACCTGGTCGCCTGAAGTGAAAATTAATCCGCCGTCCGCGATACTCAATCAATGGTCGTACATCACTGTCGCCGCGGATGGCACAGTTTACGTCGCCTATGAAAACCTCGCGGACCCGCATACTTTGCTCGTGGGAAAATCCACCGATGGCGGCAATTCATTTCCCGACACCTACACTATCGCCCCCGTAAAGCGCGTGAGGAGCGGTGCCTATGATCGTTTGCCCGGCGGCATTGGCGGCGGGCAGTCGCTTTATTTTCCCGTCAACAACGGCCCGATTCTGGTGGCACATCCGACCTTGCCCAATGTTCTCTCGGCAGTGTGGATGGACGGCTACAACTGTTCTGCAGCTTATACTTGTTCGCATACTCACATCGTGGCGAGTTATTCAATCGACGGCGCTCTGACCTGGAGTGCTCCGGTGATCGTCAATGACGATAACGATGAGGGGAACCGCGATCACTTTTATCCGGCGCTCGCCTATGGTCCAGACGGAACGTTACACGCAAGCTGGTACGACCGACGCATGCGCGTGAATTGCACCAATCCCTATTTGTACAATGAGTTCTACAGCCAGTCCCTCGATTTTGGGCAGACTTGGGCGACGAATGCGCGCGTGAGTACTGCTTCCTCCAACCCGGCGAATCCGCAATACTCGCCCGGCTACTTGTTCATCGGCGACTATAGCTCCATCGCCGTCGCACCCGACAACAGCGCCGTGTATCCGACCTGGACGGATGCGCGCGCTGGCACACAAAACATTTACACCGCGCGGGGTGTCCTGCCCATAACACCTTCGTCAATAGTTTCAAGCTGCGGAGGCACTGCCACGCCTACACGCTTGCCCACAGCCACACCGACTTTTACCTCTTCGCCTACAACTACCTCAGCACCGACGCCTACCGAGACAGCGATGCCCACGTTGATTGATATACCGACCCCTACCGAGACAGCGATACCCACGTTGATTGATATACCGACCCCTACCGAGACAGCGATACCCACGTTGATTGATATACCGACGGAAACACCAACCTCTA
>JBBSHK010000295.1:0-4689 GCA_038253185.1 Anaerolineae bacterium
ACGATGCCATTCGCATTTTTTAGAAAAAGGGTCGCGCCCATTACACCGCTATCGACCGAATCAATCTGGCGGTTGGCGTTCAAGTCCGCGACGACCTGACCCGCGATGGAACCAAAGCATGGAGTTGGTGTGACGTTCGAGACCGCAGCGGCTGGAGTGGTCGTCGCGACGAAAGTCGGTGTTCCAGCCGCCGTGTTGGTGGCAGCCGCAGTGACCGGCGCGGCAGAGCCATCCGTTCCATTTGCCGCGCCCGGTGTGGTCGCGTCCGCGTCGCCGCTTGGAGTTGCCTCTAGCGTTAACGCGGGCGCGAGCGAAGTCTCAAAGGGCGAGGGCGGCTGCGCGGTCGGCGCCAGTAAGGATGAATCGCAAGCGGCGAGTGACAGCAGAAGAAGCAAACTACAGGCGGCTGCGCGAAGGATCTGAGGACGAACAGACGACATGCGGGAACACGTTCTCCAAATAAATTCGGGTCGCTTCAACTTGTTTCAAAATGGCAAATCCCTGCCGGACTGAATTCACTTAACAGAGTTATCGCTGCGACGCGGAATGAATTATTTTTCAGAAATGACTGTAGAACCAAGTCGAGTCCGACAGGGCGCGGCGAGTATAGCACAATGGCAGAGGCACGTCAAAGTTTTTGCAGGGTGCGATTCTTGCGCTCCGGTTTGTGGACAGGTCGAGAGAAATTCTCTCAACCCATCTCAAAAACCCGATTCAGCGCGGGAGAACGACTCGGAATCACAAAGCGCAACGCAAATTCCGCCAAGAAATTTCATTTTTGAGATGCGTTACTGTAATCGAACTGTAATGAGAACACTGTATCTATTTGTGAATGATTCTGCTATAATCACTGCGCACCTTAAACAACCGCATTGGTATTGCGATTATTATAGACGGATGCGATGAGACTCAGCCCTGGCGCGCCGGCCCCGCGACAACTGTGGACGCCTTTGGGCTGCGTGGAGCAAGTGGCGTAACCGACCGTGAGCAGTTTGAAATGCGCGCGGTTTTTTTATTTCTTCAGGGCCGACTCGTTGGAGCATTGTCCCTCAGAAAAATTTTATTCGTCAAGAAAATATCTGCGATATAATCTCGCCCTGTTGCCAGTACCCTGGTACTATTCGGCTCCCAGCTGCGCTTTCGGCAAGTCAAGAAGATATTGCACGATTCGGTCAGGATAATTTTCATGAAGCGATATTCGTCGAGCAGTTACATTCATCCGTTCGTTCGTCCACTTTTCATTTCGCTGGCTGTGTGGCTCGGCGCGTTATTTTTTGTCGCGCCCGCCTTCTCGTCGAACGAGCCGCCACCCTCTTTTATTTCTCAAGACCTGCTCCTCGGAAAACTTGCCACCCAGACCGCGCTCGCGCACAAAACGCTCCTGCCCAAGACCACGCAGAATACCTCTGGATCGACACAGAACACTTCCGGTATTCAGAGCAGTGCGGACCCTAATCTGCCATCCGATGTCGGCACCAGCACTCCTACGCCCATTCCCGGCTCGCCCAACATCGACGGTGTGTTCGACAGTGTTTACAGCGCGAACCACCAGTTCGTCTGCAATACCTCTGCTTCGACCGGTTCCACTTTCCGCGGCGATCTCTACTGGTATACCGACTCGCAATATGTTTATGTCATAGGCATTCAATCCACTGCGGTCAACGACAACGTTTACGGTGCGCCCTCGACAGCCGACGGCTGGCCCAGCGGGCATACCTTCGACGATTTGCTGCATAGTGATAAAGCCGGATTTATTCTCACCAATGGTTCGGGCACAGTCATCTACAATATGTATGTTGACTATCTCGCCACCGATCCATCGCGCAATTCCGGCTACGGCTCCGCCGGTGTCTACACGATGCAGCAAAGCGACGGTAGTTTCAATCAGATCCCGAATTATCCTGCGGGCACTATCACCGATCCGACACACGTCTTTGCGCGCACTTCGCTCGATTACGATTTGAATGTGCGCCCGCCGCAGCCACCGCCAAGTCCGAATCCACTGCTGACCGATTCGCCCGTCAATGATCCGACTTGGATCTATACAATGAATTACGAATTCCGCGTACCGCTCGCGGATTTCGGTCCTTCCGGTTTTGGTTCCGTTTCAATTCCCGATCTGCACAACTCACCCTCCAAGCCGAATGTCCCGCCGTGCCCGACAAACACGCCGACCCAGGCGCCGACGAACACGAGCACCATTACGCCGACCCCGAGCAACACGCCAACCCGAACCAACACGCCGACCATAACCAAGACCCCGACCAAGACCAATACACCCGCCGTTAGCAACACGCCGACCAAGACCAATACTCCAAGCACTACTCCTACAAAAACCAACACGGCGACCAACACCGCGACCGCGACGACGACAAGCACGACACCCTGTACGGTGACGTGGAACTTTAACTCGCCGATCGGCATGCTAGGCACATCACAGGCGTACACAGCCAATGGCTTGACCATCACCGCTTACGGCTTCAACAATGACGGCAGTCCGACGAATCTGTACGGTAAGAACGATGGCAGCGATGAACACGGCGTGGGCATTGCCAGCGACAGCGAACACGAAATCAACACCACCAACTTCGTGCAGCTCGATTTACAAAACCTAATTAGCAGCGGCGTGACGAGCGCGCAAATGGCAGTGGGGAGCGTACAGGCGGGCGAATCGTACAACATCTACGGTTCTAACACGCTGGGTAGCCTCGGTACGCTATTGGCGGCTAATCAAACGCTCGATGACACGCCCTTCCCCATCCCAAGCTTCGGGACTTATCGGTACATCAGCGTGCAGGCGACGAGCGGCAACGTGGTGCTTGAATTTATCAGCACCAACTGCATTACGCCGACCGCGACCAACACAAAGACGAACACGCCGACCAACACACCTACCAATACATCAACGAGGACACCCAGCAACACCCCAACTAAGACCTCGACGAACACTGCGACGAGTACCGCGACGCCGTGTACTGTTGGGAATATTAGCGGTACTGTTTTTAATGATCTGAACGGCAACGGGATACAAGACGCGGGCGAACCCGGCATCGCCGGTGTGACCGTCAATCTGTACAACGCGGCAGGCACGACGCTGATCGCAAGCACCACGACGGACACCAACGGCAACTTTACCTTTACCGGCTTGGCTCAAGGTCAATACACAGTCAAAGAGGTTGTGCCGACCGGTTACACACCGACGACTGCGACCATCATCGCAGCGGTGGTCTCTGCCTGTCAGCAGACTGAAGTGACCTTCGGCTTGCAACAATCCACCCCCACGCCGACGAATACCGCAACCAGTACCGCGACGGCGACATTCACACCAAGCAACACCGCGACGAACACCCCGCCGCCGACGAATACCGGAACGAATACGCTGACGAATACGCCGACCAACACGCGCGCTAGCACGGCGACGAATACTGCAACGAACACCGCGACGAACACGCCAACGAATACGCTCACATCGACCAACACGCCCCAACCTGCGCCGACGAATACGCCGACCAACACACCGACGAATACTGCCACCAATACATTAACCAATACACCGCTGCCGAGCAATACACCGACGAATACGGCGACGACCACGCCGTGTCTGTATGGCAACATCAGCGGTCGCGTCTTTAATGACTTGAACGGTAACGGCATTGACGACAGTGAGCCCGGTATCGGCGGCGTCACCGTCAGTCTGTACAATTCGGCGGGCACAACCCTGCTTGCGACCACCGTCAGCGATGTCAACGGCAACTTTACTTTTGCTAATTTGGCGGTCGGTCAGTACACCATTAAAGAAACAGTGCCCTCGGGTTACACCGCCACGACCTCGACGATTGTCGCGGCTGTCGTATCCGCCTGCCAGACCACGAACGTAACCTTTGGTTTGCAACAATCCACACCGACACCGACCAACACGGCGACCAACACCGCGGTGCCGACAAACACGCCGACCAACACGGCGACTTCGACCGCGACGAGCACGGCAACACCCGGTCTCGTCTCGATCTGCGGCAACGTCTACAATGACCTGAACGGCAACGGACAGATAGATGCGGGCGAGCCAAAGATGAGTGGCGTCACCGTCACACTGCGCGACGCGAATGGCAATGTGGTCGCGGTTACCACCACCGATGTCGTCGGACACTATTGTTTCACCGGTTTGCAGCCCGGCACGTACACCGTGACTGAAACGAACCCGCCCGGATTCAATAGCACCAACGCGATTCCGGGACCGAGCGCGACCAAAATCAATAATGATCAGATTCAGGTGAATGCGACGACGCCCGGCACGACGTACCAACCAAACGATTTCCTGGACACGCAGCCCACGCCGACCGCGACGAACACGCCGACGATTACCAATACGGCAACGAATACGTCAACACCGTCTAACACGCCAACCGGTACTCAGCCGCCGACGAATACACCGACCAATACGCCGACGAACACGCGCACGAATACGCCGACCAACACTGCAACCAATACGCCGACGAATACCGCGACGCGGACTACGACCAACACCCCGACGAATACCGCGACCCCGCAACCGGTCTCGATCTGCGGCAACGTCTACAATGACTTGAACGGCAACGGACAGATAGATGCGGGCGAGCCAAAGATGAGTGGCGTCACCGTCACACTGCGCGACGCGAATGGCAATGTCGTCGGGACGACGGTAACGGACGT
>JBBSHK010000296.1:0-4637 GCA_038253185.1 Anaerolineae bacterium
AGCAGACGATCGATTTAGACCGCTAGACGGTTTTGGCGCGGGGCGCGACCGACCTGCGCGAAAGCAGAAAACGAATTTTTCAGTAACGCGCGCGACCGAGGCGCTCTCACATTGTGGTCGAGTTCGATAGCTCCTTTTACTTTTATTACCATGACAATCTCGACCTGCTGCGCGCGCTCGGCGCAGAAATCATTTACTATAGTCCGCTCGACGACAGCGCGCTACCGCAAAATATTGACGCGCTGTACTTTGGCGGAGGCTTTCCCGAAATGTTCGCGCGTGAGCTGGAGGCGAATACCTCGATGCGCGCGGCGGTGCGTGACGCGCGCGCGCGGGATGCCGATTTATGCCGAGTGCGGCGGGCTGATGTATCTCTGCCGCGCGCTGCGCGATTTCGACGGCAAAGAATTCGAGATGGTGGGAATCGTGCCTGCGCGCAGCGCGATGCATCGCGGAAATTTATCGCTCGGTTATGCGGAGGTGGAAACGCGTCGCGAGACCTTGCTGGCGCGCCCGCGCCAAATTTATCGCGGGCAGTCGTTCCACTGGTCGGAATTGGAGCAGGTCGAATTCGAGCCGTGTCACCTCGCGCGCCACGGCTCGCGCGCGACGCGGGAGGGATATGCCGAAAAAAATTTGCTGGCGACGTACATCCACGCGCACTTTCTCGGCGCGCCAGAGCTGGCGGAAAATCTGGTCACGCGTGCGGAGGCGTTTCGGAAGAGCAGAGTGAACGATGACTAATTCCTTACTGCTCGGCGCGCGTGAGCTTTCTTTCGCCTACGCGGAGGCGCCCGCGCTGCAAGACATTAACCTTGAACTGCGACACGGCAGTCTGCGCGCGCTGGTCGGACCGAACGGCTCGGGCAAAACGACGCTGCTGAAATTGCTCGCGCGAATTCTCGAACCGACGCGCGGCGCGGTCGAGTGGCAGGGCGCGGATATAAAACAACTGCCGCGGCGCGAGCTGGCGCGGCGGATTGCGTATGTGCCGCAAGATCTGAATGTTGCCTTTGGTTTCACGGTGCGCGAAATGGTGCTACTCGGGCGCACGCCCTACGTCGGCGCGTTCGCGGGTCCGAGCGCGAGCGACCAGCGCGTTGTCGAAAACGTTTTGGCGTTGACCGGCACGGAGGCGTTTGCGAATCGACTGATCACAGAATTATCCGGCGGCGAAAGGCAGCGAGTGGTGATTGCGCTGGCGCTGGCGCAGGTAACCGACGATGCCGCGCCCGGTGACAAGCCTGCCGTACTTTTACTCGACGAGCCGACGGTGCACCTCGACATTAACCACCAGCTTGAGATTCTCGAACTCTTGCGCCGGCTGAATCGTGAGCGCGGCTTGACGGTGCTCGCGACGATGCACGATCTGAATCTCGCGGCATTGTACTTTGACGAATTGATCATACTGGAGCGCGGGCGTATAGTCGCGTCGGGTTCGCCTGCCTCCGTGCTGAATGTGGAACGGATTCGTCGCGTGTTCAACGCCGACGTGCAGATTGCTTCACATCCCACGCGCGTGGATACACCCCAAATCGTTCTCTTGCCCTCCTCGTCTGATTAAAAAGCCAGCATCTTTTTTCTTCCTTCTCGTGTTGTATACAACTCATTTCAAAAATTAAATTTCCCAACGGGAATTGCGGTGCGCTTTGTGATTCTGATTCATTCTCCCGCGCTGGATCGGTTTTTTGAGATGAGTTGTAGTAGAATGCGCCCCATGTTGCGCGCGCCCCTGAGCCGAATCGGGCTGGGGCTAGTCCGTCCCATTGCTCTCGCATCGCTGCTCGCCGGAATAGCTCTCTTTAACATTCACTGCGCTGCTGCCGTCGCGGTGGTCGCGCCGACGACGACACCTTCGCCGACCGTCACGAGGACCCGGACGCCGACCGCCGCACCGAGCAACACCCCGACACAAACGGCAACCCTGACGAACACGCCAACGTCGACGTTGACGCCAAGCTCGACCTCGACCTTTACCCCCGTGCCCACGCGCACTCCGCGTCCGACCAACACCGCCGCGCCGATTGCGACGCTCGATCCGAACGCGCGCAGCGCGCGGGTACCGATTCTTTTGTACCACTACATTCGCCCGTATCCTGAACGCGCCATTGATCCGCTCGGTTATAATCTCTCGGTGCCCCCCGAACTGTTCGATCAACAATTGACCTACTTGCAGCAGCAGGGCTTTCACACGATCCGTCTTGGCGATCTGGTAAATTATCTGCGCGAGGGCGCGCCTGCGCTGCCGTCTAAGCCAATTGTCCTGACCTTCGACGACGGTTACGCCGACGCCTACGTGAACGCGTTCCCATCATTGAAAGAGCGCGATATGACCGGAACATTTTTCATCGTGACGAATTTTGCCGATCACGCGCTGACCAATTATATGAATTGGGAACAGATCAAAGAGATGCAGGGCGCGGGGATGGAGATTGGCGCGCACACGCTCGATCACGTGGACTTGACCTTGAAATCGGCTATCGTTGCCGAACAGCAGATCGCCGGATCGCAAAAGGTGTTGCAAGAGCGGCTCGGCAGCCCGATCACGCTCTTCGCCTATCCGTACGGTCGCGTGAATGGTTTTGTAGCGGATACGACTGCGCGCTATTTCGCGGGAGCGGTGACGACGGTGGGGGGAATTTACCAAACGTCGCAAAACATTTATTACTTGCGCCGCATCGAGATCAGCGGCGCGTATGGGTTCAATGATTTCGTGCGCTTTTTGAATTATTGGTTGGGACGATAAAGCGCGACGCTGCCGTCGTCGGGCAAACGCGCGAGCAGTTCGCGAATTGAAACGCCAAACTTTGGATGAATCAGGTTGGGCGCAATCTCTGCGAGCGGCACCAACACAAATCGACGCTCGTGCAAACGCGGGTGCGGGATTCGTAAAGACGTTCCATTGAAACGTCTCTGCTCGATCACGCGATCCTCGTAAAACAAAATGTCGAGATCGATGACGCGCGGTCCAAAGCGAATCCCGCGCGTTCTACCCATTGCGCGTTCGGTCTGTTTCAAAAAATCCAGCAGTGCGTCGGGTTCGAGCTCGGTTTCAGCCTCGACCACCTGATTCAAAAAGCGCGGCTGCTCGCTTATTCCCCACGGCTCCGTCTCGTAAATCATTGAACGGCGCATAATCGTCACTCGCGCCGAAAGTTTCGCGAGCGCGTTTTCTAAATTTCTTGCGCGCTCGCCGAGATTCGTGCCGAGCGCAAGGTAGATCAAAGCCATACGGGATATTTTAGCATAAGGTCATGACTGAAAGTCACTAGACATACTACCCAAGTCCGTCACGAGTCACGGGTTTGGCACAATGCAGTTTTGTTTAGAGCGCCTTTTCACCGCAAAGCATTTGTGTGTATAATCTTGGTTGAAGGACACCGAATCCGCACGGAGTAACTACATCCAATGACCTACCGAGACAGAATTAAGCAATTATCGTTGCACGTTCCGAAGGATATTGTGCCAGAGTTTAACCAGAAACGACAACGAAGCAGGACTCCCACACAGGCTGTCTCAAATTTTCTGACGAACCGCGAGCAGGGCGATTGGGCAGAAAGGCTAATCCTATCTGCGATAAATAAAATAAACAAATACTTTGTCGCTGTCCAGTATGGCAGGTCAGATCGAGTAGTTGCTGGCGAGGAGGGTTTTAAAGAATTTTACACATCCTATCAAGATGAACTCGATAGAATTGGCAAGCGCCCCGACATTCTCGTTTTTGATGCCAACGATTACCAAAGAGAATGGAATTTCAGAATAGGCAATCTTGCTGAGGACACCTTGGCAGAGATCGTCCCCCATGCAATTGCTGGAGTGGAAATACGCTCAAGTTCGTTTTTTCTTGCAAAATATGACGAACACTTTAGAGAGAAAACCGCTTCAACATCGAAAAGAGAGTTCTTGAGTTTTACCCCAAAAGTTGAGGACATGATTGTTGTTTACAAATGGATTCAGACATACGGTGTGCCTCATTATTATTTTCAGGTTTTTTTTGATAGAGTTTACGGGATTGCCTTTGAGGGCATTCTAGAAATACTTGCCGATCCAGCGAGCCGAAAGAAAAAATACTTTCTAGAACGTAATGAAAAGAGTCAGCAAAAATGGACAATTCATATAGGTATAAAGGAGGGCGTTGAAATAGCGTACAAAGTACAAATGCCGGAACACAAAAGCATTATGCGGGAGCTTGGCAGAGGGAGGCTTTTGTTCCACGTAACTTTTAAAGGTGGTGAGGCGTACTTGAACGCAGAGAACCTATTTGCATTACTCAATCTACCACACGGAGAGTAAGTGGGATGCCGCTTTATACAGAAGCACATGACGAAGCCTTTTTTTCTGGATTGCCCGAAAGAGACTATGCCCAACAAGTCCCTCTAGTTGATGTTAAAAAGTTGGGCCAGGTTTTCACCCCGTATCCGATCGCCCAATTTATGGCGAAATGGATCATCGGCAATCCCGATTGTAAGACGATACTTGACCCTGCGGTTGGGTTAGGTATCTTCCTTCGAGCGATCATTAGAGAATCCCGGACATGCCCGTATCAACTAGTCGGATATGACATTGACCCGAAGGTTTTGAAGACGGGAAGGGAATTATTCCGCGATTATGTGGATTGCAACGTTCGCTTGATAAAC
>JBBSHK010000297.1:0-4636 GCA_038253185.1 Anaerolineae bacterium
AATTTTTGCTTTTCGTAACCGTTCAGTTTGTGATATATTATTACTCAATGAAGACAAAAATCGGCGCGCAGAAGCATGGTGCTAAGGAAATGTCGAGCGACCATCACCGCAAAAAGATAATCGCCTTCGGTTGGTATGGCGGGAAATACAGTCACCTCGACTGGTTACTCCCACTGCTCCCATCAGCACATCACTTTTGTGAACCATTCGGCGGGTCTGCTGCTGTCCTATTGAATCGCGATCCTTCACCCGTCGAAACCTACAATGATATTGACGGTGAGCTAGTAAACTTTTTTCGAGTCCTCAGGGAAAAAAGGAATGAACTGGTCGAGGCAATAGGTCTCACTCCTTTTTCCAGAGAAGAATTCCGCCTCGCGCTCGGACGTGCGGATCGCAACATTTCTGAGATTGAGCGAGCGAGACGTTTCTATGTTAGAGCGAGGCAGGTCCGAACAGGACTGGCTCAAACCGCATCTATTGGCAGATGGGCAAATTGCCTCAATACAAGTCGAGCCGGAATGTCCGGTGCGGTATCCCGCTGGCTTGGAGCAATAGAGGACCTGCCATTCATTGCCGGCAGGTTATTACGTGTTCAGATCGAGAATGATAGCGCGATCAACGTGATCCACAGATACGACAGTCCAGACACACTCTTCTACTGTGATCCACCATATCCACACAACACCCGCAGAGACAGCAAGGCATATTCTTTTGAAATGACAGACGAACAGCATGAAGAGCTCGCCGGCGTCCTTCGGTCCGTAAAGGGAAAGGTCGCGCTCTCTACTTATCAGAACAAGTTTACTGATCGGTTATATATTGGTTGGACGCGAATCGATGCACCTGCTCGCACCATTCATTCAGTTAAGCAACTCCGTCGCGAAGTACTCTACACGAATTACAACTCTGCTTGACCTAGGCATCAATGACGAAAAACCCAGAATCGTCACAAAGAGATACATTCGCAGCGAGATGTCGCGCCGCCTGGCAGCAGACATGGAACGAAGTTCTGGAAGCGCTTCGGACAAACGGTCTTCTCCAAGATGTTATAGAAGACGAAGTGCTCTTGAAGGCGATTCGCTCAAGTTTGTCTAGCTTCGATGTTACTTACCATTACGCCTTACCGACTCATCTCATTGCCAAGTACGTCGATCCCAAGGTCGATGCGCGCGTAATCCAAGTGCAACGTGGAGGGCGCGGAGCATTTGACGCCAGAACAATTGCCCATCAAGTTATCGTTCCCTTCGATCAACAAAACTACCGCGTGCTTGGCGGCTCACCCCAACCATATCTCAACAATCCTCTCCGCACCCCCGAATTCACTTTAGAACCAAAAGTCCGCAACAAAAAGAAAGACAAAGCGGGTTGGGATAATACTTACATCGTCTTGAATGAGGTGCAAACCCGCAACTCGCCCGAATTCATCGCGAAGGTTCTGCAACAAGTACCAATTGAAATCGCGCGAATGCTGAGCTCCGTTCGAGTGATTTACCCGACACCGAAGCGGATCAGTCTGGAGAGAACGAAAGAGATTCTATCAACATTTCTCGCTAGCTCCTCAGGTGGCGACAAGCCGCAAGCGATAGCAACAGCCATCTTTCGTACTATCGGCAAACGCTTTCACCTCTACAAAGAGGTACGTCGATTCAGGACGACAACAGCGGACACCGCCTCGGGGCAAGTTGCGGATATCGAGTGTATAGGTGAGGATGACTCTATTATGCTTGCGGCGGAAGTAAAAGATACGCAACTTGAAATCAATCACATCAATGAAAAGCTCCCGCGTATCCGCGAGCACAATGTGTCTGAACTGATGTATCTGGTGAGAAATGGGATCGCTCGCTACGAGCAGGATGCAGTTGAAAACAGAATCCGCAGTGAATTTACAAGCGGGCACAACATCTATGTTTTGGACTTGTTGCTGTTTGCAGGAGGAATACTGGCACTCGTCGGCGAGCAAGGACGGAGAGAATTCCTGGTAGAGCTTGGACTGGTTCTGGACGAATATGGATCACCTCTCGCGACAAGGCGAGAATGGGCGAATTTACTTGCTCAAGTCTAATTTGTCCATGGGAAAATCCGAACAGAAGGTTTTTCCCCATCTTGATTATGAGCTTGCCTTCTGGCGTGACGGTTATCAACTGGTCGCGGGTCTCGATGAGGTGGGGCGCGGCGCGCTCGCCGGTCCCGTCGTCGCCGCGGCAATCGTTTTCCCGGTCGTAAGTGCGCGCACCGCGCGGGCGTGGACTCGTTCACGAATGTATCGCGCCATCGCGCGCGTGAATGATTCCAAGCAGCTTTCCGAACCCCTCCGCGAAAATTTATTTGAGCCGATTCGCGCCTGCGCGCTCGCGTGCGCGACCGGCGCGGCGAGCCACACGGAAATCGACACGCTCGGTATCGTGCGCGCGTCTCATCTGGCGATGCTGCGCGCGCTCGACGCGCTGCCGCTCAAACCCGACGCGCTCTTGCTTGACGCGCTGGTGCTGCCCGAAATTGAAATTCCACAGCAAGGTATTATTCACGGCGACGCGCTCTGTCTCTCCATTGCCGCCGCCTCGGTCCTCGCCAAAGTCACCCGCGACCGCATGATGCGCGAGCTTGACGCGATTCTCCCGGGTTATCATTTTTCGCAGCACAAAGGTTATGGCACAGCGGAACATTGCTCCGCGCTGCAAGCCCGCGGTCCCTCTTGCGCGCACCGACGTTCGTTCGCGCCGGTGCAGGTGTCGGCGAACGACGGAGGACGGACGCAGTAACGCTCCAATCATTTTCCGTCCTCCGTCTCCCGTCCTCCATCGTCTCCCATTTGTGCTACAATTTCGCACGTGACCACCACACGTGCGCGGAAAAATTTTGGCGATTCTGCCGAACGCGTCGCCGCGTTTTATCTCGAACAGCGCGGTTGCAAAATTATCGCGCGCAATGTGCGCACGCGCGCGGGTGAGATCGATATCATCGCGCAGGATGCGGAGGGTCTGGTTTTCGTCGAAGTCAAGGCGCGGCGCGGCAGCGGTTTCGGTTCGCCGGAAGAAGCCGTCACGCCGCGCAAGCAGATTCAGTTAATCAATCTCGCCGACGCGTTCCTAGCGGAACAGCCCGAGTTCGCGGGCAAGCCCTGGCGCATCGACGTCGTCGCCATCGAGCTCGACCGCGCGGGCAAAGTCGCGCGCATCGCTTTGATCAAGCACGCGGTGCAAGTTTAATCAATAAATTTCGACCACAGAGACGCCGAGTTCGCTGAAAAAAAATAAATCTCCGTGGTCTCTGTGGCGAGACCCGAAGCGGATGGAAGAATCGAACACACTTCAAAACCTGTTTGCTATCGTCGGACCCACTGCGGTCGGCAAAACCGAAATCTCGCTCCGACTCGCCGAGGATTTCGACGGCGAGATTGTGTCCGCCGATTCGCGCCAGATTTTTCGCGCGATGGATATCGCCACGGCGAAACCGACGCGCGAGGAACAAGCGCGCGTTTCGCATCATCTCATCGACATCATTGACCCCGATCAAGAATTTACACTTGCCGAATACCAGACGCGCGCCTACGCCGCGATCGAAAATATTTTCGCGCGAGAAAAGTTACCGCTGCTGGTCGGCGGCACGGGATTGTACGTCCGCGCGGTGGTCGAAGGTCTCAATATCCCGCGCGTCACGCCTAATCCCGCGCGCCGTCGCGAATTGGAACAGGAGCAGACGCCAGAGTTGTATGCGCGTCTCACGCAACTCGATCCGACTGCCGCTGAAAAAATCCTGCCCAACAATTCGCGCCGCATCATCCGCGCGCTGGAAGTCATCGAGGCAACCGGACAGCCCATCTCCCAATTGCAAACGCGCCAGCCGCCGCCCTTTCGCGTGATTCAGATCGGACTCACACGCCCGCGCCCGCAGCTATATATGCGCGTCGACGCGCGGATTGATCAAATGCTCGAACAAGGTCTGTTGGACGAAGTGCGCGGACTGGTCGAGCGCGGTTATTCTTTTGACCTGCCCGCGATGACCGGCTTCGGCTATCGCGAATTGGGGCAGTACCTGCGCGGCGAGATTTCATTTGAAGAAGCGATTCGCCTATTCAAGAGCAACACGCGCAAATTTATTCGCCATCAATATAATTGGTTCCGTCTGACCGACCCAAAAATTCACTGGTTCGATTTGAGCGTCCAGAATTATGATTCGATTCGCACCTTCGTCGCGCTTGCAATAAGTGAGGGGTAGACTGCAAGATGTCGAACCAGCTCTCCGATCCAAAGTATCTTTCCGAGCAGCAATACCGTAACGCGAGCAACCTGAATGCGCGCGTTCAGCTGCACCAACGCTTTGGTACGAACCAGTACGGCTGGCATCGTTGGGTGTTGGACCAATTCGATTTACCCGCGAGCGGCAAGCTTCTGGAATTGGGGTGCGGACCGGGCTGGCTGTGGCTTGAAAATCGCCATCGCGTTCCAGCCGGCTGGCACATCACACTATCGGATTTTTCGTTTGGCATGTTGCGCGACGCGCAGCAGAAGCTCCAAGCCAGTTCGCATCGATTTCGATTCGCGGCAGTTAACGCGCAGTCCATTCCCTTCGCCGACGAGGGCTTTGGTGCAGTGATAGCGAATCACATGCTCTATCACGTGCCCGATCGTGACGAGGC
>JBBSHK010000298.1:0-4629 GCA_038253185.1 Anaerolineae bacterium
CTAGGGCGTGTCTGCAAAGGGCGAAATCTCCGGTCAGTCCTATTCCACAGAGCCAGAAATAAAGTTCAGCTTGCTACCGGAGAAGGATTTGCAGACACGCCCTAGCGTCAGGTATTGCACGAACGCGCGGTCGCGTCGGGCGCACCAACCAATTGAGGAGGAGACAAGAATGAGAATACACCTATTGGTAGTCGCGGCATCCGTTTTCGCATTCGGCTTGTTGAGTGCGTGTCAGGAAGAAACTGCCACGCCGACAGCAAGCATCACCATCGTTCCCGCGACAGTGACATCTACCGCGCCAGTCACTGCGATTCCCGCCACGGCGACGCCAAGCGCGCAGATCACCGCGACTCCCGCGACGGCGACGCCGACGACGAGCGCGACTACTCCCGCGACGCCGACACCGGCGACGAGCGCCACCGCGCCTGTCACGCCTGCCAATGGCGCGGCAAAGATTCAGCACGTCATAATTATTTTGAAAGAGAACCACACCTTCGACAATTATTTTGGACAATTCCCCGGCGCGGAAGGCGCGACGCAGGTGCCGATCAATGGTACGCCTCAAGCGCCGCCGCGCGCGCCCGACCGTCCGCCGCGCGATATTTCACACACGTTCACTTCCACGCATCTGGCGTACGATGGCGGCAAGATGGACCAATTCCAAAAAGTCAACGGCGCAAACACCGGCGGCTTTCCCCTCACGTTTATGCAGTATACCGGCGACGACCTGCCTGCGTACTGGACGTACGCGAAACAATTTGTGCTGTACGATCATTACTTTACATCGATGCTGGGTCCCAGCTCGCCCAATCATCTCTACACCATCGCCGCGAGTTCCGGCGGCATCATCGGGAACGCGCGCGGCGCGGCGGCATACAATCAAGTTTGCTCCTCGCCGGGCGCGACCGTCGACATTCTCTCGCCGGATGGACAACAAATTAGCGGACCCGCGTGTGTGGATATTCCGTCGCTGCCGAATGAACTTGCCACCAAGGGCATCACGTGGAAAGGTTACAATTATTACGCGATGAGTTATTTGCATCGCGTGTGGGATGATCCGGCGCTGTCGAAGAATCTCGTGAACGAATCGCAATTTATCACCGATGTACAAAGCGGCACGCTGCCGACGATTGCGTGGCTCGCCGGCGACCGCAGCGAACATCCAACCAAGAGCGTGTGTGATGGCGAGAATTGGACGGTCGAGCAAATCAACGCGGTGATGAACAGTCCGTACTGGAATTCATCGCTGATCATTTTGTCGTGGGACGATTGGGGTGGCTTTTACGATCACGTTGCGCCTCCGCAGATCGATCAATTTGGTCTGGGCTTTCGCGTGCCGGCGATTATCATTTCGCCGTACGCGAAAACGAATGTCATTGACCATCGTCAGGCGGAGCACTCGTCCATTCCAAAAACGATAGAGACATTGTTCGGAGTGCCGAGCTTGACCTCACGCGACGCGCAGGCGAATGATTTGCTCGACGCGCTCGATTTTTCACAGCCACCGCGCGCGCCGGTCCTTTTGCAGACGCGCACCTGTCCGACGCCGTAGAGCTAGATTTTACAAAAAGATAACATCGCACTAATTCGTCATTAAAGCGAATCGTGCAAATTCAAAGGCACGGAAAGGTGCATTTACGAAAAACGAATTAGGGTGGAGGTGGAGTATGTTGAGGGAAAAATTTATTTCAGGGCTGCTGGTATTCGGCGCGCTCAGTCTGCTCGGGGCGTGCGCGACACCGAATACCCCCGCGCCTACCGCAGCCGCGACCGAAGTTTCGCCGACCAGCGCGCCGACGGCGATCACTATCGCGCCGACGACAACACAGCCGACCGCGATCGTCTCGGGCGCGAATGACATTCACAAGATCAAGCACGTCGTCATCATTATGCAAGAGAACCGCTCGTTCGATACTTACTTTGGCACCTTCCCCGGCGCGGACGGCATCCCGATGCAGAACGGTGTGCCGACCGTTTGTGTGCCCGATCCCCAAACGAATCAATGTGTCAAGCCCTATCACGATGCGAATGATCTGAATCGCGGCGGTCCGCACAGCGCGGTCGACGCAACGGTCGATATTGACGGCGGCAAGATGGACGGTTTCATCAAACAAGAGCTAGCGGGAAAAAAGCACGCATGTCAGGATGAATTCGATCCCGCGTGCAGCAATTCCGACACATTGCCCGACGTGATGGGCTGGCACGACGCGCGCGAAATTCCCAATTATTGGGCGTACGCGCAGAACTTTGTGCTGCAAGACCATATGTTCGAACCGAACGCGTCGTGGAGTTTGCCCGAGCATCTCTTTATGGTCTCCGGATGGTCGGCGAAATGCGCCAACGCGGACCCGATGAGCTGCACGAATGAATTGCAAAGTCCCGAGTCGATTCGCAATCGCAATCGCCGCGCGCCAATTCGGTCAACCGGAAAGGGCACCAAGACTGCGCCGACGAATCCCACGCCGGCGGCAATCAAGCGACCGGACTATGCGTGGACGGATCTCACCTATCTCTTGCACAAGAACAACGTGACTTGGGCGTACTATGTGGCGGAAGGCACACAGCCCGATTGCGAGGACGATGCGATGTTCTGCACACCAAAGCTGCAGAAAGCCGGAACGCCGCAGATTTGGAATCCATTGCCGTACTTTTACACCGTGCGCCAAGACGGCGAACTCGGCAACATTCAGCCGCTCGACAAATTCTACGACGCGGCGAAAAGCGGTAATCTCCCTGCGGTCGTGTGGATCGTGCCGAACGGCACCGTGAGTGAGCATCCACCCGCGCTCGTCAGCGCGGGTCAGGCGTACGTAACGGGGCTTGTCAACGCGATTATGCAGAGTCCCGACTGGGACAGCACCGCGATCTTTTTGTCGTGGGATGATTGGGGCGGTTTCTACGATCACGTCGCGCCGCCGAAGGTCGATCAGAATGGCTACGGCTTGCGCGTGCCCGGCATCGTCATTAGTCCTTACGCGAAAAAAGGTTTCATCGACCACCAGACCTTGAGCTTTGACGCGTACTTGAAATTCATCGAGGACGATTTTCTGAATGGACAGCGCCTCGATCCAAAGACGGATGGGCGTCCCGATCCGCGCCCCGACGTGCGCGAGAACGCCTCGCAGCTCGGCGACCTGCGCAACGATTTCGATTTTAGTCAACCGCCGCGTCCGCCGATGATTCTGCCAATCAATCCGAAACCCGGACCGGCATCCATAAAATAAATTGAGACCGCGAGCAAACCCCTTGTTGCTCGCGGTCTCAGTTTCGGGCAAGCGCATTCCTCCAATTCTATTCCTATAGCTCTTGCAAGTCTTCCCTCCTCTTGACCTAAAACGCTTCAGCAAGTATATTTTTGAGCACCATCTCAAATGTATCATAGCTTTGTGGAAGATTAAATGCAACAATTTGAGACTAAAACAGGGTTCGATATTGCCGATCACTTGGCAACTCCCATTTTCGAGGAAAGGCGTGACCTATTCAGTTACGCTGTTCCCCAGGATCAAACGACCGTTGAGTTCACTAAAATCGGTGAAACAACATATCCAAGATTTATCAATGAATTTTGGACATCCAAGCAGCGGCAAGCTTGCTCTCTGCATGAGATTGCATATCGCGCCTGCTTCAAACCTCAGCTTCCGCGGTTTTTCATTCAGTTGTTGACGTCAGAAAATGAAATCGTCTATGATCCCTTCTCCGGAAGAGGCACAACAGTAATTGAGGCAGCGCTACTCGGCAGGAATATTATTAGTAATGATGTAAACCCTCTCAGTAAAATCCTCACTGCAGCTCGACTGCATATTCCAAACATATCTGATCTACAGAAAAGACTAGCAGAAATTCCAATTGACTCAGAAGCACAAGCAGATATTGACCTGTCTATGTTCTTTCATCCTCAAACATTAAGGGAGATCCTATCGCTACGAGAATATCTCTCAATTAAAAATCAGATCGGGGAAGAAGATGATTTAGATTCGTGGATTCGAATGGTTGCGACCAATCGTCTGACAGGGCATTCCACGGGTTTCTTTTCTGTTTACACGTTGCCGCCCAACCAAGCCGTCTCCACCGAGAGTCAGAAAAAAATCAACATCAAACGAAACCAAACACCCGAGTACCGAGATACAAAATCACTCATCCTCAAGAAGTCTAGAGACTTGATTCGAAATGTTAATGAGCAGCAAATAGAAAACCTAGAACGCATCAGTCGCAATGCGTTATTCTTTTCTACTGATGCGCGATTCACACGCGAGATTCCGGACGATCTGGTTCAGTTGACCGTAACCTCGCCTCCATTTTTGGATGTTGTCCAATATTCTCAAGATAATTGGTTGCGGTGCTGGTTTAACCGAGTTGATACGGGGCAAGTCGCAAAAGAGTTGACAATGGCAAAGGCAATATCCGATTGGTCATCTGTCATGAGAGGAGTGCTTACAGAGTTATACAGGATCACCCGACCGGATGGCTGGGTTACCTTTGAGGTTGGTGAAGTAAGAAATGGCAGAATTAATCTGGACGATTATGTCGTGCCGCTAGGTCTTGAAGCCGGCTTCCGCTGTGAGGGTGTATTAATCAACACACAGGAATTTACAAAGACTGCGAATATCTGGGGGATACAGAATAACAAAC
>JBBSHK010000299.1:0-4614 GCA_038253185.1 Anaerolineae bacterium
AGCGGCACCGGTCGCCCCAGTAATTCTTGCAGCCGCGCGGCGACGGGCTTGAGCGAGTTTTTTTCGTCCCGACGTTGCGGTCGTCCGAGATGCGAGGCGAGAATTACGCGCGCGTTGTGATCGATGAGATAGTTGATTGTCGGCAGCGCGGCGCGCATACGGCGGTCGTCGGTGATCCTGCCATTTTGCATCGGCACATTGAAATCGACGCGCACCAGCACGCGTTTATTTTTAACGTCGGCGTCGCGGATGGTTTTTTTATTCATTTCTAGATGTGCGTAGGGGCACGGTACACCATGCCCGTATTTTTTGGGTGAAGGAATTTTGTCGGCTATCGCGCGACCATTTCAGGCGAACGCGCCATTTCATTTTGTGGCGCGGTTTCGTGCTCGACCATATAGCGCGCGAGGTCGGCGACGCGGCAGGAGTAGCCCCACTCATTGTCGTACCACGCGATCACCTTGACGAGATTGCCGCCCATCACCATCGTCAGCGGACCATCGACGATCGACGAATGCGAATCGCCCTTATAGTCCATCGACACGAGTTCATTTTCATCGTAGCCGAGAATGCCCTTCATCGAATTGTCCGCCGCGTCTCGGTAGGCGCTGTTGATTTCCTCGACCGTCACCTCGCGACCCGTGACCGCGACGAGGTCAATGACGGAAACGGTCGGCGTCGGCACGCGGAATGCCATGCCGTGAAATTTGCCTTTGAGTTCGGGAATCGTCAGCGTAACCGCTTTCGCCGCGCCGGTCTCAGTCGGCACAATGTTCATCGCCGCCGCGCGCGCGCGGCGCAAATCTTTGTGCACGAGATCGAGTATGCGCTGGTCGTTGGTGTACGAATGAATCGTGCTCATCAGCGCTTTCTCAATTCCAAAATTATCGCGCAGCACTTTGGCGGTTGGCGCGAGGCAGTTGGTCGTACAGGAGGCGTTCGATACGACGAAATGTTTCGACGGGTCGTAATCTTGATTGTTCACGCCCATCACGATCGTGATGTCTTCCCCTTTTGCCGGCGCAGAAATGATCACGCGTTTCGCGCCGCCCGAATCAATGTGAGCGCGCGCTTTTGCCGCGTCGGTGAAAAATCCGGTAGACTCGATGACCAGGTCCACGCCAAGATCGCGCCACGGCAATTTGCCCGGCTCTCTTTCGGCAAAAACTTTGAGATGATGCTCGTCAATAATCATCTCGCCATTCTCGACGCCGACGTGGCCTTGATAGATGCCGTAGTTGGAATCGTACTTGAATAGGTGCGCGTTGGTTTCGGCGTCAGCGAGATCATTGATCGCGACCAATTCCAATTCGGGCGCGCGCTCGAACAACGCTTTCGTCACTTGCCGCCCGATTCGTCCAAAGCCGTTGATGCCTATACGTGTTGCCATTGTTCCTCCATAGTTTGAGATGGGTCCAAGGTTGCAAGGGTATTCAATTGAACGTCCTTACGATTATTCGATTTTCTGTCCTGCGCATACCAGCGCAAAATTTCGCGCGCCAATTTTTCGGGGTCGTGCCGCCACGGAAATTTGTCGTCCACCACATCTGCGAAAATGTAAGCGTGTAACGATTCGCGCAGCGGCAGACTCGGCTGCACGAAATCGATCTGCGCGTGCGCGGGCAAGCTGCCGCGCCAATTATCATTGGCGAGCACATTCTTAAAAACTCCGCCGCAGTGCGCGTCGAGCGCGGCGACGTGGTCTTCCAAGGTGTAATGGTCGGTCTCGCCGTGTTCGGTCGCGACATTGCAGATGTAAATTTTGGCGGCGGTGGTGGCGCGCAGCGCGTCGCAAATATTTCCCACGAGCAGGTTCGGAATCACGCTGGTGTAAATACTTCCGGGTCCCGCGATCACCAGATCAGCGTCGAGGATCGCGCGCACCGCGCCGGGGTAGGCGGGCACACCTTCGGGTTCGAGAAAAACGCGTTCGACCGGCTGACCGAACTTGGCGATTTGTGATTCGCCGCGCACGCGCGCGCGTTGGGTGCTGTTGCTGCCGCGCACTTCCGCGTTGAGCACCACATTCTGCAAGGTGCTCGGCAAAATTTTTCCGCGCACTGCGAGCACGCGGCTCGATTCCAGCAGCGCGC
Source organism: Anaerolineae bacterium (assembly GCA_038253185.1). Taxonomy (GTDB): domain Bacteria; phylum Chloroflexota; class Anaerolineae; order UBA4142; family SHND01; genus JBBSHK01. Next base: position 2,094 of record JBBSHK010000299.1, read on the forward strand.
GGTCAAAGCTGCCGGTGATGCCTGCCATCGCCGCGATAAATAAATTTCCGAACGAATGACCGCCAAGACCCGAACCTTGCGGGAAGCGATATTCCAACAGCCGCGTCATCAGCGGCTCGGCGTCCGCGAGCGCGGCGATGCTCTGACGAAAATCGCCGGGCGGCAACAGTCCCAACTCTTCGCGCAGACGACCCGAACTGCCGCCGTCATCCGCGACCGTGACGATCGCGGTAAGATTGTCGGTATAATTTTTCAGACCGCGCAAGAGCGTCGAGAGTCCGGTGCCGCCGCCGATGGCGACAATTTTCAACGCGTTGTGACGTTGGCGTCGTCGATACAGCGCTTCGACCACGCTGGTGCGGCGCGGCACGAAGGCAGAGAGTAGCGATTCATTCAATTTCCAGGTCGCGTACAGCACGAGCGTGATGCCGCTGATGTCAAAGAGTAGCGCCCGCGCGAGATGCGGCAGAAATTGCAGCGTGAGGTAATAGAAAATGCCGGGCAGTGGTTGTTCATGATAGACGCTGAGGAGAATGTACGCGGTGCCGAGACTGAGTAAGGTGATGCCAAGAAAGAGCAGCGCGAGCCAGCGCTTGACCCCCAACCCAAAGTACAACCATTTCCACGCGGACAATTTCGAGAGAGAGGAGCGGGGGGGCAGATGAAGGCGGCTCAAGAATGACATGGCGCTGTGCTGTTCAAAAAATAGGATTGGAAAAGCTCACGCGAGGCGACGTCAACTCATCTCAAAACGGGTGGTCGAAACAGAAAAGCTTATGATAGCGACGCGCATCCCAACCGGGGCAAGAGGTTTCTGTTGAAATGAGTTGGTATTCATTGCAACGAGCGGGCGAGAAATTGTGTGATAACGCGGTGAGCCGCGCGATACAATTTTGGTAAATCCGCGGCGACCAGTACGCCGGAGGGAAAAAGCTCCAAGACTCGTGCCGCGCGATGAGACGCGCCCATCAGATTGCACAAGCACAGGGCGATGATATTTTTGCTTTACTGTGCGCGCACATCATTTCAGTTCGATTACAAAATGTTTAGCGCACCACCTGTTTCGAATTGCTCACTTGACACCACTCTTACATCTATATTATACTCCGCATCGCTTGGCAGACGTAAGTCCTAGAGTTGAACCACCGCCGCGGCTCTGCGTTTGTCTGTCTAGTCCCAGTCAGCAGGGAGTGTTGACATTCCAAATCATTGTGCCCGCCGCGCGCGTCCGCGTAGTGGTGGATCTCCAAGGAGGGAGAAATGAAAAGAATAATTCTCGTAAGCATGCTTGCTCTGTTTGCGCTGCTCCTCAGCGCGACGGCGGCAGCAACGCCCGCGCTGGCAGCGTCGTGCACGGCGTCGACGAGCGCACAGCTTTACGCCGATGTAAGCGATCCTAGCTGCGCGATAGTGAACGTTGCGCCCGGAACCTATTTCGTCCATCTCACGATTAATCGCGACGTGACCATTTCGGGTGCCGGCACCAGCCGGACTTTTCTTGACGGCTCGAATAACGGTCGCGTGATCACAATCAACTGTTGTGGATACATCGTGCACCTCTTCGGGCTCACCGTCCAACATGGCAACTCGTTCTTCTCTGAGGGCGGTGGTATCTACAATGATGAAGGTAGCCTGTTCCTTTCCCATGTCGTCGTCAGGGAAAATTACTCCAGTTCTGGCGGCGGCGGTATCGAAAATGCAAGTTCATCCTCCTACCTTGAATTGACGGATGTTACCATTGCCCACAATTCAGGTTCCGAAGGCGGCGGCATCGATAACGATGGGAGCATGACCCTGACGCGGGTAAGGATCCTGGGAAACATTGCCAGGTATAGCGAAGGCGCGGGCGTCGACAATGAAGGGCCTGCCACCCTAACCGACGTCACGATCGACGGTAACAATGCTCAAGATTCCGGCGGCGGCGGCTTTGCGAATGAGAGCTGCTCCAGTGCGGGCGGCGTGGTGATGAACAATGTCACCATCAGTAACAATCGCGCGAACGAGGGCGCTGGCATCGACAATGACGAAGAATGTCAAACCATGCAATTGACCAACGTGACGATCAGCGGCAATGTCGCGCGGAGTGGTACCGGCGGCGGCATCGATAATGAAGGACTTATGAGTCTGGTCAACGTTACCGTCGCCAACAATTCTGCTCCCGCTGGCGAGGGTGGCGGTATTCGCAACAGTTGCTGTAGCGACACGATTACGCTCAAGTACACCATCGTGGCGAATAATGCCGGCGGCAACTGTGACGGTACTATCACCTCACAGGGTCATAACCTCGATAGCGGTAACACCTGCGGCTTTCATCCCTCGCTTGGCGACAAGCGGAACACGAACCCCTTGCTCGGACCGCTCGCCAATAACGGAGGTTACACTCGGACAATGGCGCTCTTGCCCGGCAGTCCCGCCATCGATGCCGGCGGCTCGGATTGCCCACCACCACACACCGATCAGCGCGGCGTGACACGACCGCAAGGTGCAGCGTGCGATATTGGCGCATACGAGTTGGTCCAAT
>JBBSHK010000300.1:0-4611 GCA_038253185.1 Anaerolineae bacterium
CCCGTTACGAATCGCGACGAATGGAATAACGCGCTCGCTTTAATTCCGAACGCGCACGTGCTGCAAGCATGGGAGTGGGGCGAAATCAAAGCGCGTCACGGCTGGACACCGACGCGCTTGCTTTTTGCAGAAAACGGCTTGACCCGCGCGGCGGCGCAAATTCTGCGACGTCCGGTTCCGCGCACTCCATTCGGCGTGCTGTATGTCCCCAAAGGTCCCGCGCTCGACTATGGCGATAACCTGCTCTTCGATCAAGTCACCGCACAGCTCGAACAATACGCGGGCAAGAGCGGCGGCATTTTTATCAAGATTGATCCCGACGTTCTTGTGAATTCACCCTCCGCCACCGTACTCTCGAATCGGCGCTGGCAAATTTCCACCGAGCAGATTCAATTTCGCAACACGGTGAGGCTCGACCTCGCGCGCAGCGAAGCAGAAATCCTCGCGGGCATGAAACCGAAATGGCGCTACAACATTCGCCTCGCGGAGAAAAAAGGCATCGTGGTAGAAAGCGGAGTGGAAAGAGATCTAGAATTGTTTTACGAGATGTACGCGGAGACGAGCGCCCGCGATGGTTTCCTCATTCGCCCGTTCGCGTACTATCGCGATGTGTGGGGCACGATGCTGAACGCAGGACTCGCGCAGATTTTTTTCGCGCGCGTTTCTTATCCTGAGCAAAGCGTCGCGGCGTCGAATGCAATCCAAGGATTGCGGCAGTCGAAGGGTAACACCGTCGCCGGCTTGATTTTATTCTTGTTCGCAAAACGCGCGTGGTACTTTTATGGTGCCTCGCGCAACACGCATCGCGAGCTGATGCCGAATCATCTCTTGCAATGGGAGGCGATGCGTTGGGCAAAGGCACACGGCTGCACGTCGTACGATTTCTGGGGCGCGCCGGACAAGCTGGACGAGAGCGAACCGATGTACGGCGTTTACAAATTCAAGATGGGCTTTGGCGGCGAATTCGTCGAGCGCATCCCCGCGCACGATTTCGTCGTAAACCCCGCGCTGTATTATCTGTACGCGGTCGTCCGTCCAAAATATCTCGCGCGGTTGAGGCGGCGTCACGCGATTCAGGTGGAAGGAATTTGAACCACAGAGATGCAAAGAACGCCAAGATTTTTGTAAGGGGCGGGTGGCCACCCGCCCCTACGCGAACGATTCACGCTGTTTCGGCGGGATTGAATGTCCGCAGTGGTATTCCCGTCACTTCGCTGTAAAGCACATCGGGGTCAAGATCAACATCGTTGGGCCAGACAATTGTGCCGAACTCGGGGTCAACTCGAGCCTGTCGAAAAAAATCGATATTATGCAGTGGAACAAAGACCCCGCCGCGTCCAACAATTTTTTTCTTGAAATCAAGTTCGGCTTGCTTGCCATCTGAGAATGTAAGTTCAAGAATATAATCTTTGACGTGCCGGACGTTCGTGATACGTGGATTCATCTTGGACTAGAGTGTATCACGAGCATCCTCAACTTGAAAGTTGATGGCAAGGCAACAATCTAAAGATTTTAGTCTGTGCCCTTGCCGTGAGATTTCAATCTCAGGAATTACTCAAAGGGGGTTAGGTTCATGGCAAACCCAGAACATCTCGCCATTCTGAAACGAGGGGTACAAGCTTGGAATGAGTGGAGAAAGAATAGTATTGAATCTCACCCAGACCTACGACAACTGGACTTGAGTGAAGGCGAGTTTCAAGAGATTGATCTGCTGGGAGCGCTACTGCGGAAGTCTAATCTTCACCACTCAAACTTTTACAGAGCAGACTTTACCGGAGCGGACCTGAAGGGAGCTGATCTGTCCGGAGCCGAACTTAACCAAGCTAATTTCTTCAGCGCTAACCTTGAAAATGCAGATCTAACTCGGGCTTCCCTCGACAGAGCAAACTTTCGTAGAGCAAATCTATATCGAGCCAAGCTGACACGAGCCTCTCTTACAGGAGTTGACTTCAGCGGGGTGAGCCTGAGCGATTCAGAAATGGCCCTAGGGATTCTTAGTGAAACAGTTTTCGCTGATGTTGATCTTTCCACTGCCAAGGGACTGGAATCTGTTGCTCACCTAGGTCCCTCTTACATTGACATCAGCACCCTCTACAAATCTGGCGGCAACATCCCCGAATCTTTTCTGCGCGGCGCGGGCGTCCCCGAGACGATGATTACGTTTATGCATTCGCTCGTCGGCAAGCCCATCCAGTTCTACTCCGCCTTTATCAGTTACTCGACGCAGGACGACGACTTTGCTCATCGCCTCCACGCCGACCTACAAGCGAAGGGCGTGCGCGTATGGTTCGCGCCCGAAGATTTAAGGATCGGCGATAAATTTCGCAGCCGCATTGACGAGGCGATTCGCATCTATGATAAACTGATGGTCGTCCTCTCCAAACATTCGATTCAGAGCCAATGGGTCGAGAAAGAAGTCGAAGCTGCATTTGAAAAAGAACGCCGCGAAAAACGCATCGTCCTCTTTCCGATTATGCTCGACGACGCGGTGATGAACACCGACCAATCGTGGGCAGCCGACATCCGCCGCACACGGCACATCGGCGATTTTCGCCATTGGAAAAATCACGACGAATATCAAAAAGCATTCGACCGCTTGCTGCGCGATTTGCAAGCGGAGTCTTGAACTGTCATTCTGAGCGACGATAGGAGCGAAGAATCTCTAGATGCTCCAACCAGAGATTCTTCACTTCGTTCAGAATGACAATCAATCTACATCCACACACTCACATACTTCGACACTTCCACGCTTTCATACGAGGTTTCAATGCACACACTTCATTTCATCTCTCACACCCACTGGGATCGCGAATGGCACGAGCCGTTTCAGATTTTTCGCATCCGGCTCGCGCAGACGATCAACAAGGCGCTCGAGATTCTCGCGACCGATCCCGATTACAAATATTTTATGCTCGATGGACAGACGATTGTGCTCGAGGATTATGCCGAGATCGCGCCCGAGCGGATGAATGAATTGAGCGAGTACATTGAGCAAGGTCGTGTGCTCGTCGGACCGTGGTACGTTTTGCCGGACGAATTTCTCGTGAGCGGCGAAGCCATCATTCGCAATTTGCAGCGCGGGATTCGCATCGCCAATTCGTTCGGCAAGTCGATGATGATTGGCTACATCCCCGACCCGTTTGGTCACATCAGCCAGATGCCGCAAATCCTCGCCGGCTTTGGCATCAGCGTCGCGATGTTCCGTCGCGGTCTCGCCGATGAGCCGACCGAACTCTGGTGGGTAGGCGCGGACGGCACGCGCGTGCTCACCACGTATCTGCGCGATGGGTATGACAATGCCGCGTGGTTGGTGCACGAGCCAGAAAGATTTTCGGAAGGTGTGCAGCGACTCGTCAATTCGCTCGCGCCGCACGCGGTTACAGAAAATTTATTGATGATGCACGGCACCGACCATATGCAGCCGTGGGACAATTTGCCCAAGCTGATGCGTCTCGCGGAAGAAAAAATTTCTGATGTCCGCATCATTCATTCGAATCTGCCAGAATACGCCCAAGCGGTCGAAAATTACCTGATGCAGGATGGAATGGAAAAGTTGATGCTAGTGAAAGGCGAGCTGCGCAATCCCAAGCGCCATCACCTTTTGCCGGGCGTCACGTCCACGCGCATGTGGATCAAGCAGCGCAACGCCCGCGCGCAAAATTTGTTGGAGCAATGGGCAGAGCCACTTGCGGCAATCGCGATGAATTTGTCTTCTGTCACCCTGAGTGAAACGAAGGGTCTCGATTCGACCGCACGAGATTCTTCGCCTATGGCTCAGAATGACAGAGTAGTACGCGACCTTCGTCCCGAACTCCGTCTCGCGTGGAAATATCTGTTGCAAAACCATCCGCACGATTCGATTTGCGGATGCAGCGTCGATCAAGTCCACGATGAAATGGCGCCGCGCTTTGATGCGGTCGAACAAATCGGCGGCGATGTGGTGAAGCACGCGCTCACGCCCATTGTCGGCGCGATTGACACACAAGCTCCCTCGGTTCCTTCAGTTCCCATCCTCGTCTTCAATCCCGCGCCCGGTCCGCGCAGCGACGCCGCTACAGTTCAAGTTGATTTGCCGGGCGCGCTGGAAAGCTACGAGCTTATTGACGCGAATGGCGTGAGGCTGCCGGTGATCGAGTTGGGACGGCACCTTGACGAAATCTTCAAGGTGAGCGCGACTGCGGATGATTTGCGCTGGATGTTCGGCGCGGCGCAATCGGGACAGGTGGACGGCTACATCTTGCGCGAATTCGCGTTTCGTCCCGAAGGCGAACGGGTGCATCTCGACATCACCGTTTCAAATCAAGGCGAAGCGAACGCGACTCTGCTCGACGCCGGACTGGCGCAACTCGCGGAATATATTGCCAATCCGGAAATCAAAAAGTTCGATGTGCGGATGCATTCGACCATCAAAGTCGATCTGACTTTTTTCGCGCGTGAGGTGCCCGCGTACGGTTACAAAACATTTTGGCTGCGCGCGGCGAGCGCCCCTACACCGCTCCTCGCTGAGGAGGGGAAGGTGGTCGTCTTCGAAAACGAATTCTTTCGCGTCGAGCCGAATCCGAGCGACGGCACCTTGACCATCACCGACAAACTGTCGGGCGCGGTATTCGC
>JBBSHK010000301.1:0-4609 GCA_038253185.1 Anaerolineae bacterium
ATTCAAATTGTGAGCGCAGTTGGTTTTTTGCTCGCGCTCGTGGTGAGTTCGGCGCTGTTGATCGCGGCGCTCGCGGCGTTGGGTTATTTCTTGATCGTCGCGGTGATGCCGTTGGTTCAACCGGTGCTGTCTCCATTTTTAGCGCAGCAGCAACTCAAAATTTCTGATTTGATCTCATTCGCAAATCTGGCGTGGACTTTGTTGGTCGCGCTGCGGTTACCGCTGCTGGTCGGCGTCGCGTACACTGCCGCGTATCGCGCGCAGAAATGGATCGACGACCGACTAACGGTCCGTCTGATCGCGCAGCGCACCTATGTCCCGTGGGACCGGTATCTAAAAGGATGAAGGATGAACGATGAGGGATGAGAGTGACCAAAACTTTGCAGTTGAAGGTTGCGGGTTCGGGGCTAAGAATTGAGATACGGTTGTAAACTGTTGTGGGCGCGGCTATAATTCGGGCGATTAGTACATGAATGAAAATTTTGTGCCAGAGATGCACGATCTTGGCAAATTGGTTGATAATGATGTCGTCGAGGCTCTACTGGGCGCGAAGGTCGACAACCATTATTTACGCGCCGTTGACAAGTCTGATTTGGATTTTAACAAGATAGGTGTCACCCAACCAAGGACACCAACTTGGATCGGAATTCAGCACCACAATGACCGCGAATACAAATCATTTCGGCTCTCGCCACTACAAGGTACTCTAAAGGCAGAAATGGTATTGAACGCCCTTGCAGACGTTCTTGCCGCATCCTCTTCTCGCGCAACACCCGAAGAGACAAAAGGGGAGGACAAATATCAAGCCTCTTACAAGGCAGTCTATCGCTTGTGGAATCCACGAACCGAAAAAGCCGATGAGCACTGGTCGCCAATACGCGGGATAAATGACTTGCGCGAAATGATCGAGTTCGTGAACCAAAATCCGAACGCCGAAACTTTTTTCGCCAAGTATGAGCATTATCTCGAACGAATTCCCGAAGACAAGACCCCGCCGCGCGTTGTCACTTCGTTGATGACCCATTTGAGATTAGTGGGCAAGTACTATGCCGTGTTAGCAAGGCATTCGCAGCCATTGTTCGATAATGGAGAGCCAATCGCGCTCGTTTACGATAACCACCGCGGGACGAACTTGAGCGAGATGCTTGACCAATGGCAGTATCAGCTCGTCAAGTGTAAACTGTCTTTTCCGCAAACACCCGTGCGCGTGCGTGACCTGAACGTTTTGGCATTTTTGGAAGAGCACACGAAAAGATTGCTTAGTTCCAAAGATGGGGATTATGTGTTATTCCACACAACCGATACCTTTTATTTCTTTCTGCCAATAGATGGCACCGCGCGGATCGAGCAAATTCTAAAACCACATCTGGATGACGGATTTTTCATCGAAACCGAAGAAACGATCTTTCCACTGGAAGCACTGAACTTGGCTCCTGAAGAATCAAAACGCAAGTGTCAGCAGCGGCTCAGTCAATCGCAACGTGAGCGAGACGCGCTGCAAGACGCGTTGGCGAGTGCGAGTCGTGAGCTCGACCGGCTGCGGAGCGAACTGGAGCGGCGACGCACGGCATCCGAGGACGAACGACGGCGAATCGGGAAGAGAATCCGAGACCAAGATCGTCTCCGCCGAGACCTGCAAGGTGAATTCGACCTCGCGAGTGAAACCGTCGAGCGATGGGAAAAGAATTTGGCTGATTTTAATACAAGGAAAGTTCAATCCACTGAATCGAGCATCTATGCAGAACCAATTGCCGCGAGAATCGAGTTAGACACGAATTTGATTTGTGAGCTGTGTCAGATGCGTCCCGCCTCGCGCCAATGGACGACGCCTGACGAACTACTCGCGGAGCATTTGTGCGAGGTGTGTTTTCGTGTGCGCGACAGAGGCGAGCGGCACGGCGCGATTGGACGATGGGAGCGCGAGACGCCGAATGCGCCTATAGCGTGGGTCCGCTTGTCACTGGACTACGGTTGGGCGCAAATTCATATAGACGAATTGTTCAGGAATTTTATTGACGAGTTGGCGAGCGCGAAACCCGAAACTCCAAAGCAGTGGGCGGATGATGCGAAGGCGAGTTTGCGTCCTGTCGCGCTGCTTGCCGATTTTACGGCGGACTATCAACGTATGACGCGGCGGTTTACAGCTCTCTTGCGGAATCCCGAAGATGGGTCGCGCGGTTTTGCGTCACAAGACATTGTGGAATTGACTCACGAGTTTCAAGATTTCTATATCGTACGCCTGTATCACGCGAGCGATGCGGCGCAAATCATCGAAAGCTTTCGCCGTTCGCTCGGTGAATTTTTCTCCAATGCGTTGGAAGAGTGTCCGGTGCGCATTTCAATCAGCATTGCCAATGTCAAGCATCCGTTTTTCGAGCATTGGCGTTTTGTCCAAACCGCGTCCAATGTCATCAATGTTCAATTGGTCGGTCGCGCGCAACTTCATCTCAGCATCGCGCAGTACGATGAACTCAAAACGCTGCCGATACGTCGGCGCGAAGTGAGCACGTTCTTGCATCGCGTGGCGACGGTCGAGGCGGAAACGCGCAGCCGTATCCTGCCCCAAGTCGAATTCATGCAAGATGAACGCAAGCTGCCTGAAAATATTGCGATGGCTTTACGCTCGGGCAAACTAAGTTGGCGCGACGTGCTGAATTATTACAAGCTGGTGATGCGCTGACGATGGACGCCGCGCGTTTTTGGGAATATAAACTCGAAGCGGAAACCTTGTGCTTGGGCGAGCGCGTGAAGAAAGCGACCTTTCGCCCGACGATTCTAACCATTCCTTCGACGCAAGCGACAGGCGCGATCCGCGCGGCGACGCAGCGCGCAGACCTGTGGGCGATTGGATTTTTGGACGACGCCTATTTGCGAAATCCGCTCATCGAGCGCAAAGTGTACGCGCCGCGCGACAAAGGCACCGATGTTTCCAAATTGCCGTTAGAGTTGGAATTATTGCGCGATGTGCGTGCTCGCGTTTTTGTTAGCGCAATCGGCGATGTTCCACCCTTCCAGCGATTGGATATCACGTTGGGTGCGTTTCGTTCGGTCGGGCTTGGGCGCGCGACGCTGACGCTAAATGGTCGCCCTGTTTCGATGGAAAAAGCAGAGGGCGAATTAAAGAGTCGAATTCCTGAAGAGGACGGCGCGCTGGTTGGGATCGAGCAGGTGATGAAGCCGCTGTACGGTTATTTGTTCAAGCCCAATGCGCCGACTGATGAGTATTCGTTAAGTGGGCATTACGTCCGCGCGCTTTTGGAAAAGAGTCTGGTGAGAGCGTATGCATTCATTGTGAATCCACGCAGGGGGTGAGCTATGCCATATGAGGGCGAGATAGATGAACTCATCAAGCGTTTGCAAAAGATTGCGGTGGACGCGCAAAAGCGCGGCGTGCGCTTTGCGTCCAGCCAATTGAAAAAGGCGGGCGCAATCTATGAACGCTATGGCTACAATGCCGCGCGCCTGTACTTGGTGAGTCGCGATTCACAGATGGAGCATGTGCTGGTAGAAATCTTAGACGAGATTCAGCGCAAAAAGTTGCGTCCTGAACTCGGTGCGCTGATTCTGCGCCGCTTGGATTCGATTCTCAAATACGAGGAGACAAAATAAAATGGAATTCACAAATTATCGCGTGACGCTCGAAACCGTTGAACCGTTCCGCATTGGCGCGTTGGAGAATCCGTTGTCGGACGTACACAATCCCGTCACGCGCATTGGCGGCAGAGTCGTCGTGCAAGGTTCATCGCTCAAAGGTGCGTTCCGAGCGGAGGTCGAGTCGTATTTGATTCAACAGCATAGGAACGACGCGGGGATGAAACCTTGTATTCCCTCGCCCGAATCGGGGTTGACCCAAGCCGAGCGGCAATTGATCCCGAACATCTACAAGCCAGGCGGCGCGTGCAAGTATCAAGAGCCAGAGCGCGGTCGCCGCGAGCAGCCACCGCCGCGCGATTACGAATATATTTGTCCCGCTTGCTATCTCTTTGGCGCGCAAGGGATTACGGGATTTGTGCGCGTGCCTTACCTTTTCAGCGACGCAGTGCCCGAAGATTTATACGCGGTGCGGATTGACCGCGCGTCGGGCACGGTGGCAGAGCGAACGAATCGCGATTACCAGATGATCGGACCCGGCGTGCAATTTGTCGGGACGCTCGAAGTGCTGGTGAATGATCCGGTGCGCGGCTGGCAGTTGGGCAAGGCGCGGAGATTACCCGCGCAGGCGACGCGCGGCGACGTGTGGCTTGCCGTTGGCAAATGGAATCAGGAACGAGTTTTGAAAGAGTTGGTTGTCGAGCGATTGCAGGCAATCAATCTGCTGGGTGGATTCAAGTCGAAAGGCGCGGGCAAAGTCAAAATCACGGTGACGGCAACGTGACGCCTCAAGAAACGAAACCCGCCGCACGGGTTAAATGCTGTTTATGCCGTCTGTTTTGAACAGAGGGCATACGCCATCGCAAATCTTACAAGTGGTATAGTTTTAGCCATATGTGAAATAGGTTTGCGAAGCCAAAAATTGGTGGGGTGCGGTATGCTGAAATACAGTGAATGGAGGGGCGAAATGGAATGATAATGGCGGAACCAAGCCAGTTTACCCAAGCCAGTGGGGCAA
>JBBSHK010000302.1:0-4602 GCA_038253185.1 Anaerolineae bacterium
CATCACCCTCATCTCGGGCGTGTTCGTGATCAAGTCGTACGCGACGAAGAGCACCGAACCAGCGGTCAGGATAAACCAAAGCCACAGCGCGCCATCGAAAAGAGTCATTGAAAATTTTCTCCACAGCACATTTCGAAAATCGAATCAAAGTCCAGGCAGCTAAAATCCAATTAGCGTCGCGGAATTGCCCCTGCATCGCAACAGTTTTGGAATGCGCGGCAGTTACCGCTATGGGGCGGGGGGAGGCAGAGTCGGCAGAAAATTATTATTCGTGACGCGCCACTGAAATTCGCGCCGGTCTTGCGACCACAAACTCTTGAAATATTCGATCACCGCGCGAATTTCCCCATCGCTCAACTTGTCACCCCACGCCGGCATCCGCAGCGGCGCATTCGGGTGGATTGGTCGCGCAAGTGCCTAGCCCCGCCACGATCATAAATGCGATAAAAGTGTTGGCGAGCCCTGCCAAAGTTTGATGCGACCCAATGCGTACCATCCCAGTAACCCCCTACGCCGCGCGGAATTTGGTCAAGTGTCAATCTCGATTAGGGACGCCGCGCGCGAAAACGAAAACGTCTTGGGTTAGTGTCAACAGTTACATTCGTTAAGCCAACGAATTCAAAACTTATAGTGCCTACTCACCGTCCCTTAGCCCGAACGCGTCGCGGATTGCCGCTCGCTGCAAGCGGTGGAACGTCTGCGCTAGCTTTTCGGGTGTGTGGGGTTGGCGCTTCTGCAGCCACCATTGCATCAGCGCGATCTGCGCCCCCGCCAGATAGTTCGCCAGCACGTCGAACGGGATGGTGCTGTCGGATTCGGCAAAGGCGGCACGCAGGCTAACTTCGATTTCCTGCGCGCCGGTCACGGATTCGGCGCAGGATCAGCGGCCCATCCTTGCCCTGAAAAATGGGATACAACCGCGCCCGCGCGTCTGCAAGATGCCGGTATGCCGATGTCATCCCCCGTGGCGCTTCGGGCGACAGCAGTTCTTCTCGGGAGAGAGGGTGGAGAAAGAGCGGCCCGAAATGGAATTCGCTAACGATAGCCTCGTGGCAGCTCATGAATAATTCGTCCTTGCTGCTGTAGTGCAGATAGAAGGTGGTACGCCCGACGTTGGCATGATCCACAATGTCCTGAATCGTGATCGCTTCATATCCACGTTCGCCAATCATTTCGATCAGCGCCTTTTGCAGCAGTTCGCGCGTGCGCTGCACTCGCCGGTCAGTCATCGTCATGAAGCATCGTCCTCAGATGAGCCATCGTACTCTCCGTGTAGGCAGAGCGTCGAGGATGGCGTTTATGAACAATTCGCTCACTCTGTTCATAAACGAACAAATCCCGCGCTTTGATTATTGACTTGATGCGCGAAACGCCATAACATGCGCATGCAACATCTCAAATTATATTGGGAGAAACAACCATGTCGCAAACTCATAGCGAACCCGACCGCGGATCGGTTCCACCGCCGACACCACGCTGGGTGAAGGTGTTTGGGATCATCGTCATCGTCCTAGTCCTGCTGATAGGTATCATGATCGTCACTGGCGTCGGTGGTGAACACGGCCCGGGTCGCCACGCACCGCCTACACTGCCCACAGAACTCAGCACGCAACAGCCATGACCATGACACCCGGACTCCGCAAGTTCGCGCTCACCGTGCATCTCACGTTTTCGGTTGGCTGGATTGGTGCGGTCGTTGCTTACCTAGCTCTCGTCTTCACCGCTATAACCCGCCAAGATGCTCAGACTTTGCGTACCGCCTGGATCGCGATGGAGTGGACCGGCTGGTTCGCCATCGTCCCGTTGGCCCTCGCCTCGCTCCTAACCGGGCTTGTCATGTCACTGGGCACCAAGTGGGGCTTGTTCCGGCACTATTGGGTCCTAGTCTCACTTGTATTAACCACCGTTGCCACCGCCGTGTTGCTGCAGCACATGCAGACAGTGACCTTCTTCGCAGGCGTAGCCAGAGAGACGACATTATCCAGCGCCGATATCGACGGGCTGCGGGGCGGGCTGCGAGGCGAACTCCTCCATGCCGGTGTCGGACTGCTGGTGTTGCTCGTGATCCAAGTGATGAATGTGTACAAGCCGGTGGGCATGACCCCGTACGGGTGGCGTAAGCAGCATGAGCAGCGTATGGCGAGAGCAACCGAGACAACTCGATAACGAGCAGATGATTGACATCATTGTGCACTTGCATGAGTAGATCGAGCGACTGTCAGCACTGGTACAAGCCCAAGCCGTGGCAGTTTCATCCAGCTCGCCGCTCGGACATTCCGCAGCCGCAGACTGTTGCTCACGACAAAGATGCTGGAGAATGCCATCGTGCGCGGCATGTCCTTCCATGCTCATTGTGCCGTGCTCGCCCATGGCGCGGTGATCTATATGCTCTTGATCCAAGAACTTTTGATGACTGTGATCCATACGAAACTCTGTCAAATCTGTAACGGAGAGGACAAACTTTCTCGCCTCAACTTGTGTGCGCAGTCTCAAACTTGGTCGCAGTTAATCTTTAGCTTGCGGTTCTGGAATCGTGATGTGCGAGGTCGGCGTGTGGGTCGGTACCGTCATGCCCGCAGGGGTCCACATGGACTGTAATACTTGCCAGCTTTGGTGCCGCGTGCAGCATCGCATGGCGAGCTCTTTCTGCAACTGCGTGCCCTTCGTTGAGGGTCATGTCGCAACTCGCCGCGATTTGCGCTTCGGCATAAAGATTGTGACCGATCCAGCGCACACGTACGAGTGTAACATCTTCTACGCCTTCCGCTCCACGCGCAGCCGCTTCCAGTCGAGTTGGTAGCTTGGGATCAACCGCGTCGATCAAACGGCGCCAGATCTGCACCGCCGCATCCTTCAAAATAAATGCAATCGCAATCGTGATCCCAATTCCGACGAGTGGGTCGGCTTGTGGAAAACCGAGCCAGACTCCCGCCGCGCCGATCAGCACGGCGAGCGACGTAAAGCCATCCGTGCGCGCATGATAACCATCTGCGACCAGCGCCGCGCTGCCGATCCGTTCGCCAGTGCGAATGCGGAAATGCGCGACCGCTTCGTTCCCAATAAAGCCCACGAACGCGGCGGCGGCGACCCACCCAAGATTTGAAACCAGTTGCGGATGAATCAGCCGTTGGATCGATTCGAACCCGGCGACCCCGGTTGACAGGGCAATCATCAACACGACAAAGACGCCCGCGAGATCTTCGGCACGACCGTAACCGTAGGTATAACGCCGATTCGCCGCTCTGCGTCCAAGAGAAAATGCCAGCCACAATGGAATGGCCGTCAAGGCGTCCGCAAAGTTGTGAATAGTGTCAGCCAAAAGTCCGACCGACCCACTCAGAATCACCACAGCTAATTGAACCGATGCAGTGACACCCAGCCCGAGCAGAGAGATCTTGACTGCCATGATGCCTTCAGTCGATCCTGCCACGGCATCATCCACACTATCAGCATGGTCATGGCTGTGTGGTCTGAACCAATCTTTCAGCAAACCGAGCAAGCCGCCTTGATCATGCGCGTGTTCGTGTTGTTCGTGCATTGTAATTTCCCCTGAAATTTTACCCACGAAAGTTTCGCAGCCGCAGACTGTTGCTCACGACAAAGATGCTGGAGAATGCCATCGCCGCGGCGGCGAGCACGGGATTTAGCAACAACCCAAAGATTGGAAAGAGCGCGCCCGCCGCCACTGGAATTCCGAGCACATTGTAAAAGAACGCCCAGAAATAATTGCCGCGGATCGTGCGGATGGTCGCGCGCGAGAGTTGGATCGCGGTGACTACGCCGCGCAAATCGCCGCGCATTAGGGTAATGTCCGCCGCTTCCATTGCAACGTCGGTGCCGGTGCCAAGCGCAATGCCAACATCGGCTGCCGCCAGCGCGGGCGCATCGTTGATCCCGTCTCCGATCATCGCGACAATTTTACCCTGCGCCTGCAATTCACGAACCTTTTGTTCCTTCTGCTCCGGCAGCACCTCCGCAAAAAAATTTTGAATTCCGACCTGCTCCGCGATTGCCGCCGCGGTACGCCGGTTGTCTCCCGTCAACATATACACTTCGATGCCCATCTTTTGCAATTGTTGCACCGCCTCGCGCGCTTCCGGTTTCAATGTATCCGCGACCGCGACCAGCCCCGCAGCTGCGCCATCAATCGCGGCGAAGATGGAGGTCTTGCCTTCCGCCGCAAGCTCTTGCGAGCGAAGCTCCAAGCCGTCGAGCTTGATGCGCTGATCGACCATCAACCTGCTATTGCCGACGACGATCCGGTGCCCCTCTACTTGCGCCGACACGCCGTTGCCGGGCAGCGCGCGGAACTCGGTTGCAAGTGCGAGCGCGACGCCTCTTTCGTTCGCCTGTTGTACGATCGCCTGACCAAGCGGGTGCTCGCTATATTTTTCTGTCGCCGCGATGAGCCCAAAAAATTCTTCTTGCGAAATTTTGGAGTAACCATTTGACGTGCCTTGTTCCGCGACTTCGTTGGCAAGCACCACATCGGTGACTTGAGGTTTGCCCAGCGTCAACGTGCCGGTCTTGTCAAGAATCACGGCGTTGACCTTGTGCGCGGTCTCGAGCGCCTCGCCGCTACGGATAAGAATCCCCTGCTCC
>JBBSHK010000303.1:0-4583 GCA_038253185.1 Anaerolineae bacterium
ACCTGGCGCACAAATTCGCGCGCGAGACCTTCGCGTTCGAGTTCCGGCGTGAGCCGCGTGTCCACCGCGGCGAGATAGCCCGCGTCTTCCACCACCGACCAGCCGGGTTTTTCCGAAACGCGCACCTCCAATTCTTCCGGCAAGAGTTCGACCGTTTCGCCGTCCACCGTAAGCGAGACATTCTGATTCGTGCGCGCGCGCCGCGCGACCTCGACCGGGTTCGCCGCGCCGAGCGCCGCGCGAATCGCGCCGAGCCTTTGCCCGTACTTGGGTCCGAGCTTTGCCGGAATCGCGTTGACGCGATAATCCACAAGCTCGCGTTCATCATCGTTGAATCCGAGTTCTTTTACATTCAGCTCGTCAAGCAACTCACCACTTAATTTTTCGAGCGCGGCGCGTTCCTCCGGCGTGCGGGTCTTGACCACCACGCGCGCGAGCGGCTGGCGCAGTTTCACGTTCGCTTTGCTGCGCGCGGCGCGACCGAGCGCAGCGACTCGCAGCACCACGCGCATTTGATGTAGCAGTTCTTTGTCAGTCTCTTGTACCTTCGCCTGCGGAAAATCGGAATGATGCACCGATTCGGGCGCAGTCGCGTTAACCCCGCGCACGAGATTTTGGTACATCGCTTCTGCCATAAACGGCGCGAACGGCGCCATCAATTTGCAGAGTTGAACCAGACATTCGTACAGTGTATGAAACGCACTGCGGCTTTCCACCGAATCTCCGCCCTTCCAAAAACGGCGGCGCGAACGGCGCACGTACCAGTTCGACAAATTTTCGACGAAGGCTTCGATGCGACGCACCGGTACTTGCACTTCGTACGACGCGAGGTCACTGTCCACCTCCGCGATCAAGGTGTTCAGTTCCGATAGAATCCAGCGATCGAGCGCGGGACGTTCGGAAAACGGTGGCAGGTTCTTCGACTGGTCTGGATTCGGAACCGGATGAAAATTCTCCAGATTCGCATACGTCACAAAAAACGCGTAGGTGTTCCACAGCGTGTTGAAAAACCCCGAGACGATTTCTTTCTTGAGCGCCTCTTCGCTGAACTTGTACGGGTTTCCGAGCGAGGTCGTCCGGTAAAAATACCAGCGAATCGCGTCGCCGCCGTAATTTTGCAACAGATACCAGGGGTCGAGCACATTCCCTTTCGACTTGCTCATTTTCAAACCTTCGGCATCGACCACGTGACCGCTCACCACACAATTTTTGAACGCGTCCGAATCTTCCAATAACACTGCCAGCGCGTGGAGCGAATAGAACCAGCCGCGCGTCTGGTCAATTCCTTCCGAAATAAAATCGGCGGGAAACTGGTCCTCGAAGGTCGTGGTGTTCTCGAATGGATAATGCCATTGCGCGTACGGCATCGCGCCGGAATCGAACCAACAGTCGAGCACGTCGGGCACGCGTTTCATTTCCGAGCCACACTCCTCGCACGCGAACACCACGTCATCGATCCACGGGCGATGCAGATCCATTTTCGTCCAATCGACCTGGTCGGAATTTTTCGCGCGCTGTTTCATTTCATTAACAGAGCCGACGCAAACATAATGTCCTTCAGCGTCTGCCCACACCGGCAGCGGCGTGCCCCAATAGCGCTCGCGCGAAAGCGCCCAGTCCACATTGTTCTCCAACCAATTGCCGAAACGTCCGCGCTGTACGTGTTCGGGATGCCACTTGATTTCATTGTTCGCCGACAGCAGACGATCCTTGACCGCCGTCGTGCGAATGTACCACGAGGTCTTGGCGTAATACAGCAACGGTGTTTTGCAGCGCCAGCAAAACGGATAGCTGTGCGAAACGCGCCCCTCGCGAAACAATCGTCCGCGCTCGCGCAGATCGCGCGTGATGTCCTGGTCCGCATCTTTGAAGAACGCCGAACGACCCTCGCCAATCAAAAAACCGAATTCGGGCATCAGCATTCCATTCAGGTCAACCGAAAAGAGCGTCGGCAGCCCGTTCTTTTTTCCAATCTCCAGATCGCCGTACGCGGGCGCGATGTGCAAAACGCCGGTGCCTTCGTCCAGACTCACTGATTCATCCGCGATCACGCGGTACGCGCTCGACACATCGCTCTTGTCGCCGGGCGCGCGCAGCGGCGCATAAAGATTTTCGTAACGCAGTCCGACCAGCTCACTGCCTTTCACGCGCGCGAGTTCGTACGCCATCGCGGTTGCGGCAGGTTCGACTTTTCCGAAATATTCTTTCGCCACTTCATCACTCGCCGCCGTGTCGCTAGTGGTCGCGGCTTCGCCAAAAACGGACGCAACGCGCGCCGAGGCGAGAATAAATTTTTCATCGCCGAGCTGCACCAGCGAATAATCCGCGTCGGCTTTCAGCGCGAGCGCGGCGTTGGCGGGCAGCGTCCACGGTGTCGTCGTCCACGCGAGAAAACTGGCGCCAGCGAATTCACCATCGCTCACGCGGAATTTGATCCAGACGCTCGGGTCATCTACATTGTCGCGGTACCCTTGCGCGACTTCGTGGTCGGCGAGCGAGGTCGCGCAGCGCGGGCAGTGCATCGTCACTTTGTAATCGCGAAAAAGCAGACCGCGATCCCACAGCGTCTTGAGAATCCACCAAGCCGTCTCGATGTAATTGTTGTCGTAGGTGACATAGGCGTTGTCGGTGTCCAGCCAAAAGCCCACGCGGTCGGTGACGCGTTCCCATTCCTTCACGTACTGGAACACCGACTCGCGACACAGTTGGTTGAACTTGGCGATGCCGAACGCCTCGATGTCTTTTTTGCCACGCGAGCCGATTTGCTTTTCGACCTCGATCTCGACCGGCAAGCCGTGCGTGTCCCAACCGCCCTTACGCAAAACGTACTTGCCCTTCATCGTCTGGTAGCGTGGGAACAAATCCTTGAGCGCGCGTCCGAGCACGTGATGGATACCGGGCAATCCGTTCGCGGTCGGCGGACCTTCAAAGAAAACATAGCGCGGCGCGCCCTTTCTCAGCTCAACCGATTTCTTGAACGCGTCGGTCTCTTTCCAAAATTGCAAAATCTGTTCCTCGCTCCGCACGAGGTCGAGCTGATTGGATACAGGTTTAAACATAATCATCTCCACTAAACACCTGAAAGCTCACGAAATTGAAATGTTTGATCATAAACAAAAAACTCCCGCCCCATTCCGGGACGAGAGTTGGCGAACCTTAAGGTTTTGCATCACTCCCGCGGTACCACCCGCGTTAGTGCCGTTGTTCGGCACCCACTTTATCAAGTACTAACATACCTGCATTCTCGTAACGGTGAATGACTCCGTTCACGCTTACAAACGATTGTGTTTTTTGCAATCGCATTCGGCAAGAAAGCTCCGGAAGGATTTTCGACACGAATCGGTCGCGCGGCTCGCACCCACCCGCACTCGCTAAGACTTGATCGCGCCTACTCGTTTCCATCAACGCGTGTTTAGGTATCAACGAGTATATTCAGCCAAACGCGAAATGTCAAACTCGCGCGTCAAGCGCGCCCGTTCTAGTCGCGATCAATCCGGCTGTGGCTCCGGATAGGGTCCGGTGGTGGTGTCAATTGTGAGGCGTCCACAGTACCAGTCGCCGCCGATATCCGTTCGTTGGCAGCACTGGATGCACCATCCAAACAAACATAATTCGAAGCAGAAAAGTGTTTTGACCGTAAACGCTTCTGCTTCTTTGAAAAACTCGGCGACCGGCATTGGGAATCGCGGTGAGCCACTGCGACGCGCGCTCGCGCGCCGCTGGGCAACTTTCAATAACCGCGCAAGCTCAGGCGACATCGGCGTGCGGTCGCCTTCGGAGAAAGCCTCAACTTGAATCTGGGCGACGTTTCCCTTTTGAATAATCGCGCGGACCAATTGGCGGCAGCAGTCGGTTTTGACATAGCCCAGTTCGATCTCGGCGTTGGCGGCCCGCGCCAACTCGGCGACATCGAGGTGACGCACCGATTCGAGAACTTTAAACTCTGGCTGCCGCACCCGAACCTTCACCGGATAATTGAAGGTCGCTATCGGTCGTCGCTGTTTGAGTGGTCGAGTCATTGTTCCTCCTACAAAATCTCTTATGGAATAATTGAACACCTTCAGCCGCGTGCATTCACCTCGCGCTCACGACCGGTAAATCCAGCATGGTCACAAGTCCCGGCGGCGCGTCCACGATTCGCCGCGCGGCGTTTGCGACAATCGCCGCGGTCGAAAGGTCGCCGTGAATTCCTTTCACTTGCGAATGAATGTCGGGGTCGCCCTCGATCCAGATTTCATCGCTCGACTCGGCGGTGTCAACGCTCATCTGCAATTCCAAACGGATGCGCTCAACGCCGCCAACCAGCCCCCGCGCGACCTGATCGACGCCCGTGACAAAATTCGGCTCGATAGTGAAATAATCGGTGATGATGCGTCGTTTCGCAACCAGCGGCTCGACTTGTTCTTCGAGGCTGTCCAGTGTCCAGCCAAGCCCGCGCGCGAGCAGGGAAGCGGATTCAGTCAAGCCGACGTGCCGCAGCTCGCGCCGCGCGACGGCATCCTCGAATGCCGCGCGTGTAAGACCCGTCCCGATTTTTTTCTGAAGCTGCATCCGCCGCTTGGAGGCATCGACTACGCGGCGCA